>JAIJJM010000230.1 GCA_022728415.1 Collinsella sp.
CGCCGTCCGCAAGGTCAACCCCGAGTTCTCGGTCCTTTCTGGCTTCGACGAGTACTACCTGGTCAACCGCGCGAGCGGCGGCAACGGTGTCCTGTGTGGCCTCACCAACGTGGAGCCCGAGCTCTTTGTGAGAATGCACGGCGCCTACCAGGCAGGCGACTTCGCGACTGCCATCGAGTGCGCCGAGCGCATCTCGTCGCTCATGGCTGTCTACGACGCCTGCGATTTGTTTATATCTGCCATCAAAGTAGCGGTCAACATAAAGGGTCTTCCGATCTCGACCGCGATCTTCGATCCTGCCATACAGGCCAGTGATGACCAAAAGGCAACAATCGAACAGCTCCTGTCATAGACTTGTATTTGGATCGATGTGAGATTATCGTCTTCACATCGATCCACATATCTTTTTTCTTGTTTAATTTATGAAATTATTTCCATAACTTCATAAAGATATGGAGACGAGGACCCGTGGGGGTCCTTTCTCATTTACCTCTACCTGCGCTTTTATCTGATTGTTGTATTTGAGCCCGATTTGTCAGAAATCGGGCAAGCTTTTGGTCAGCTTCTGGTACTTACCCGCATGAACCATGGCGGTAGCCTCATCCCAAGCGCCGCGGCCTCCCCGTGCGGCGCACGAGGGATAAGGAGCAGCCATGTCCAACGCACCCACGCACTCTGTCCACAGCGCAATCGCAACAGGTCCGCTGCTCCTGCTCCTCTTTTTTCTGATCGGTTGCCTGATCCCAGGGGCCGCACTCGCCGTCGACGGGAGTGATGCCCTTAATTTCCGCACCATAAGCGACGCTTGCGGCCCCTTCGGTGTCGGAAAATACGAGGCACAGGACACTTCGATTTCGTACTGCATGAATCAAGACTGCCCCGGCCCCAGCAAGCCGGGAGGACCATGGCGCACATATGACCAGGGCTGGACATGGCTCGATGACGAATTTGCCGCCATCGTCTGTCACGGGTACCCCTCCAGCACATCCTTTGGCGGCCACAATCTGTCGCCCGATCTCGCCCGTGCCGCCACCCAAATTGCCGTGTGGATGCTCAACGGAACCACGCACCCCGATGGCACCTATTCGTATACAAATAGCAAGGGAGTTGTCAGGAGCGGTAGGTTTTACGAAAACGCCGAGGCCGTAGCGGCTGCACGTTGGCTCTACGACAGCGCTAAGTCCGGATCCATTAAGGCGGCCCCACATCGAGCCAGGCGTTATCACGGCCCGGTCTCGAGCGAGGGTCGACACCAGGACATGCTCTATGTTCTGCCCGCCGTCTCCGTATCTTTCCAAAAACAATCGTCCCAGGCTGACATCACCGCCGGTAACGACACCTACAGACTCGGTAGCGCAACCTTCGATATCTTTGAAAGTGCGGGCGATGCACGTGTCGGCACTATCCAGACGGACGAAAACGGGCGTGCACAAGCAACACTTTTGCCCAATACGGCATATTACTTGGTCGAAACCAAAGCCCCAGCAGGCTATATCCCTCGAAGCGACCGAATAGCCTTCACCACACAAAACAGCGGCGAACATGTCACTATTAACGAGCAGCCCGGCACCATCACCTTGCGTATTGCAAAAACCGATGCCGCCACGGATGGCGGAGCCCAAGTTGGGGCGTCGCTTGCGGGCGCTGAATTTACCTGCGTCTCGCAATCAACTCCCGGCTGGACTCGCACCCTTACGACCGACGAAAACGGACGGGCGATCCTCAATGACGTTCCTCTGGGCACCTTTACCATCTATGAATCGAAAGCTCCCGAGGGCTACCTGATTTCAAACGGCTGTTGGAGCTACACCGTCGGTGCCGAGCAACTAGGAGATACGGGCATCGTTGAGCTCGAAAGCCGTATTCCCAACATTCCCATCGCCTTTGACCTTGAAATCTCGAAGTTTAAAGACCATGGCAATAACGATGAGTCCGGCCTTGAGCAGCCGGCGGGAGGCGTCGTCTTTGAAGTTGTCAGCAATAGCTCCCAACAAGTCGTCGGTACGTTGACCACAAACGCTTACGGCTTTGCCTCCACCAAAGACCACCCCGAAGCATGGTTTGGCGCAGGCAAGCGACCCGCCGGCGCTCACGGTGCCATTCCCTACGACCGCGCGGGCTACACCGTTCGCGAGGTTGCAGAAACGGTCCCTGAAGGATTTAAGCAAGCAGGGGAATGGACCATCGAGGCCAACCAGATTTCCGACGGCGCCGAGCTTCAATATATCGTGGACAACCACGCCCTGTCGACACATCTCCAGATTGTAAAACGTGATGCCCAAACAGGCGCCTCTGTTCCCCTAGCCGGATTTACCTTCCAACTACTCGACAGCAATCACAAACCTGTCTCGCAAACATGCTGGTATCCAGCACATAACGTAATGAACACCTTTACGACCGATGCGACGGGCACCGTCACACTGCCCGAATCGCTCGTGCCGGGCACCTATTATGTACGCGAAACCTCGGCCAAAGAGCCCTATCTTGTCGGCGAAGAGATCGAGGTAAACATACCCGCCGACATAAACCTAACACCCGTCGCAATCGCCTCGTATTATGACCGCGCCGCGACCGGAAACATCAGGATCGTTAAAACCAATGCCGTGGACGGCAGCAGCCTCGCGGGCGCCATCTTTGAGATCCGTGCCTCGGGTGATATCGTGCGTCCCGACGGTGGTATCGCCGCGGTCGGTGGTGAGACCGTCGCGACTGTCACGACTGATGAAACCGGAGAAGCATGCGCGGACAACCTCCCGCTGGGATCTGGCACCGCACGCTACGAGGTTGTCGAGACTCAAGCGCCGACAGGCTTCTTACTCGATCGGACATCCCATATTGTCGACCTTACTTATGCCGACCAGAAAACACCCGTTGTGGAAGCACGGCTTAACGTATCCGACGATTACACCAAGGTTGATATTTCCAAGGTCGATGCAAGCGGTGAACAGGAAGTGGAAGGCGCACGGCTCACCTTATATGGTCCCGATAAAACCGAAATCGACTCCTGGACCTCATCTGACAAGCCGCACCGCGTCGAACATCTTGCACCCGGCACCTACTCGTTGCGCGAAATGATGTCTCCGCGGACCTATGACCTTGCCGAGGAGATAACGTTTGAAATAAAGGATACGGGAGAAGTCCAATCCGTCGCGATGAAGGATGCGCCCATCGAGATCAAAGGACAGGTCGACAAGCGTCAGGAGCTTGTCCAACCTATCGGGAAGGGTCTGCTGGCCAACGGCGATGGTAAAAATCGCGCCGCGACGCAAACCAATACGGATGGACTTTTCTCCTATACCATCGACGCTCGAAACGATTCAGCTACCTGGGTTGATGAGTTCACAATTACCGATGATCTTGAGTGTGCCGAGGACGATACAGCGAGATTCGTCTCAGTTGAAACCCCCATCGCCATCGGCGACCTCAACGGGCTGTGCAACGTGTGGTATCGAACATCTCCGGCAGGAACAAGCGATTCGGGCAAGGAGGCCAATGCAACGCTTGACGACGGGCATCGCAATCCATGGCTCGAAACAGAAGAGGTTACAAAGCTGCTGGGCGACGATGTGCGTCTCGTCGATTACGACGGGTGGCACCTATGGAAAGCAGATATCCCGACGGACAAGTCCGTCACGCTCGATACGAAAGAGATTGATCTTACAGACGACGCCGTCATCACGGGCATCCGTTTTGAATACGGTGCGGTAGCCGCCGACTTTACAACCAGAAGCGAGGCGGGCTCTTGGACCCGAGATGACCTGAAAGACGAGCACGATGATCTTGACGATGCCAAGGCGGCCCTAAACTCGGATGCCCGAGGCGCAGTCGTGCATATGCAGGCGACGTCGTCCTATACGCCCCAAACCGCACTTGTCAACAGCGCGCGCGTCGATCTTTGCCGCAACGGCGGTGGCGATAAACTCGAGGCGCATGATGAGGACCGCGTCATCCAACGGTGCGTCCGGCCTCAAAACCTGCCGGCAACGGGATCTGTTGCCGTCGCCGCATGCATCACCGCACTCCTGACCTCGGGCACTGCAGCCATATGGTTCGCTCGCCTTAGGTCAGCCATAAAGAAGCGCTAGCACGATGAAAAAGCGGGCGAGCCAGTCTCCCGGCTCACCCGCCTTGGGCATAAACGATGAATCGGCTATTCAGCAGATGACGAACCGCCATCGATGGCCGCCTGATCGGACTCGGAAATACCGTCGGCGCCCAAACTTTGCTCTTGGTCCACCTCTTTGTTCATTGTTGTCTCGGGCGTCGATCCCTTAACGCCGACGACATACGCGGCCCCAAAACCCAATGCGATAGCGATCAGGGTCAAAATCAGATAGATGGGCCAATGGCGCTTGATGTACGAAAACACGCTGACTCCTTAGCGGATCTGTCTACGAACGACGAATGACCTCGGTCACGACCTCGGACACCGTAGCGATATTGGTCGGATTGACGTTGTACGGCAGGTCATCCTCGGTGCGAGCGCAGGCAAGGCGCGGGCCGTCCACACCGGCGATCGTAAGGGCGCGACGGCTCGCCTCGAGCGCTGCGGATGCATCGGTTTTTGCATAGGGCATCTCGAATGCACCGCAATCGACGTGGAACGACTTACAC
>JAIJJM010000231.1 GCA_022728415.1 Collinsella sp.
ACCTGCCAAAATAAACCTGTCCCTTTTTGGTCGGTCGCCGTTCGGGGGCCGATTGGCAACGCTCGCTGATTACGGTCTTGACCTGCGTTAGAATAGGGGCATCTGATTATCCGGGCGCATGGAGGAATGCGCCCGTATGCTGAGGAGGACTCTATGGCAACTGTTGCCGCACCTATCGATGCTACGTCGACTGCCGCTTGGAAGGCGCTCGAGGCTCATCAGGAGAAGCTCGAGGCCGAGGGCATCGACCTCAAGGCCTGGTTCGCTGCTGACGCCGACCGCGTGAATAAGTTGAGCTTTGACGCCGGCGACCTTCACTTCGATCTGTCCAAGAACCTGGTGACCGATGAGACCGTCAAGCTGCTGTGCGATCTTGCCCGCGAGGTGAAGCTCGAGGAGCGCCGCGACGCCATGTTCTCCGGCGAGCACATCAACACCACCGAGGACCGCGCTGTTCTGCACACCGCACTTCGCCGTCCGGCAAGCGAGAAAGGCCAGCTCATCGTTGACGGCCAGGATGTCGTCGCCGACGTGCACGAGGTCCTCGACCGCATGTATGCCTTCGCCGAGCGCGTGCGCTCCGGTGAGTGGAAGGGTGTTACCGGCAAAAAGATCGAGCACCTGGTGTCCATCGGCATCGGTGGCTCCGATCTGGGCCCGGTCATGGCTTACGAGGCTCTGCGCCCCTATGCCGACGCCGGTATCGACTGCCGCTATATCTCCAACATCGACCCCAACGACCAGGCCGAGAAGCTCCGCGGTCTGGATCCCGAGACCACGCTCGTGATCATCGTTTCCAAGACCTTCACCACGCTCGAGACCCTTACCAACGCCCGCGAGGTCAAGATCTGGATGCTCGAGCAACTCAAGGCTCAGGGCGCCATCGACGGCTCCGAGGAGCAGAACGCCGAGGCCGTGGCAAAGCACTTCGTCGCCGTTTCCACCGCACTCGAGAAGGTTGAGGCCTTCGGTATCGACCCCGCCAACGCCTTCGGCTTCTGGAACTGGGTCGGCGGCCGCTACTCCGTCGACTCCGCCGTGGGCCTGTCGCTGATCGTCGTGCTCGGCCCCGAGCGCTTCCAGCAGTTCCTCGAGGGCTTCCATGCCATCGACGAGTACTTCTGCAACACGCCGCTCGAGAACAACGCCGTCGCGCTGATGGGCCTGCTCAACGTCTGGTACGTCAACTTCTTCGGTTCCAAGAGCCACGCCGTGCTTCCGTACTGCCAGTATCTGCACCGCTTCCCGGCCTACCTGCAGCAGCTCACCATGGAGTCCAACGGCAAGCACGTCCGCTGGGACGGCAGCGCTGTGACCTCCGATACCGGTGAGATCTTCTGGGGCGAGCCCGGCACCAACGGCCAGCACGCCTTCTATCAGCTGCTGCACCAGGGCACTGTGGTGGTTCCGGCCGACTTTATCGCCTTCGCCAACACCGCCAACCCTGCGACCGACAACGGTCAGGACGTGCATGAGCTGTTCCTGGGCAACTTCCTGGCCCAGACCAAGGCGCTCGCCTTTGGTAAGACGGCCGACGAGGTTCGTGCCGAGGGCACGCCCGAGCAGATCGTCCCGGCCCGCTGCTTTGAGGGCAACCGTCCGACGACCTCGATCTTCGGCGACACGCTGACCCCGTTCGCGCTCGGCGAGCTCATCGCCCTGTACGAGCACATCACGTTTGTCGAGGGCACGGTCTGGGGCATCGACTCCTATGACCAGTGGGGCGTTGAGCTGGGTAAGCAGCTCGCCAAGCAGATCACCCCTGCCTTCCACGATGACGCCGCCAAGGCCGAGCAGGACGCTTCGACCCAGGCGCTCATTGAGTTCTACCGCGCTCACCGCAAGTAGGATTCGCTGCGAAAACTAACGCATAGCCGACAAGGGCCCGTATCCGTTGGGATGCGGGCCCTTTGCTATTTGGATAGGATGGAATGTATCGGGAGGCGCCTCGACGGGCATCGCAATCGTCGAAGGCGCGCCGTTCATGTTTGGGACAATATGACATTTTTCCCGTTGCAAACAGCGCCGTCGTGGGTGTTCTGTATGATGGCTCAGACAAGGTCGTTCAATGACAGGGAGGCACGTATGGCAATCAAGGCCATCGCAATGGATATCGACGGTACGCTCACCAATGACCAGAAGGTAATTAGCCCGCGCACGCGCGAGAAACTGCTCGCAGCGCAGGAATCGGGCATTAAGCTCATTTTGGCCTCGGGCCGTCCCGCGTGGGGCCTTCATGCCCTGGCGCAGGAGCTCGATCTTCAGAGCCACGGCGGCCTGCTGGTGGCCTTTAACGGTGCGCACGTGGTCGATGCTCAGACCGACGAGGTGCTGTTCGACCAGGCCATGCCAGTCGACGAGTTGCATCGCTTGCTCGACCATCTGCGTAACTTTGACGTGATCCCCATGATTTCGCTCGGCCGCGATCTGCATGTCGTGGACTCGTATCGCTGCATGATCACGCTGCCCGACGGCTCGCAGAAGAACATTGTCAAATATGAGCGAGACGCATGCGACCTTAAAATCCGCGAGGTCGAGAGCCTTCATGAGGTTGCGGATACCTATCCGGTGGATAAGCTGCTCACCGCAGGCGATCCGGCCTATCTGCAGGCGCATCACGAGGAGATGTACGCACCCTTTACCGAGACGCTTTCGGGCATGTTTACGGCCGACTGGTACTTTGAGTTTACGGCGCCCGGTATCGATAAGGCGCGTGCGCTGCGGGGCGCTCTGCCCAAGCTAGGCATTGATGCCAGCGAGGTCGTATCGTTTGGCGATGGTCAGAATGACAAGTCCATGATCGAGTGGGCCGGCATCGGTGTTGCTATGGGTAATGCCATCGATGAGGTCAAGGCCGTGGCTCAGATGGTGACCGCGAATAACAACGAAGACGGCATCGCGGTGGCACTTGATCGGTTACTGGGCTAGAATCGCCGATAGTGCATGGTTCGGGCGTCTGCTTGCAGGCGCCCTTTTGTTAGGGAGGGTGCCGTGTCCGCATTTCCGTTCGACGCCGTTATCTTTGACATGGACGGCGTCATCGTCGATACCGAGTATTACTACCTGGGGGAGACCGCTGCGTTTGCCAAAGAGCTTGGGCTGAACCTGAGTCAAGAAGATCTGAACGCGCAGGTCGGTGCCTCACACCAGTTCTTTTTGCATATGCTGGTCGATTGGTTTGAACGCGCCGGAAAGGGGCACTTTACCGGCGAGGAGGCGCTTGCCCGCTGGGACGAGTGGGCACATAAACGCCCGCGCGATTATCAGGCCCTGATTAATCCCGGCGCTGTGGAGACGATTCGCGAGCTCCCGCGTCGCGGCGTACGCGTGGCGCTGGCCAGCTCGTCTCCCATGGACAGCATCGAAGAAGTGCTCGATGCGTGTGGTCTGTCGGATGCCTTTGAGTACGTGGTGAGCGGCGAGCAGTTTAAGGAGAGCAAGCCCGAGCCCGATATTTACCTGCATGCGCTGGATCTGCTGGGGCTGCCCGCGGACCGCTGCTGCTGCATCGAGGATTCGGTGCCCGGTATTACTGCCGGTAAGCGAGCGGGCCTGACGGTCATCGCCAAGCGCGAGGAGCGCTTCGGCTTTAGCCAGGATGCCGCGGACAAGATCATCGACCAGCTGCCAGAGCTGCTGGAGCTTGCGTAGGAGCGCGGTAGTTGCGCGTTTTTCGGGTCTGATGAGTAACTGCCCGACATTTTGGTGCGGCAGCAAGCATACTTTATGCTAATGCGGGCTCAAGGGCTTGTTGAATGCCCTTGAGCCCGCTTTAGACTTAATTGTGCTGGGAGAGGGTATATGCCACCGACTGAAGGGCTAACTGACGGTAAAGCAGCGATACCGCTGTACCAACAGGTTATCGATATCATTAAAAACGAAATCAACTCCGGTGCCTACAAGGCGGGCGCGCGGATACCCAACGAATTTGAATTGGCTGAGAACTATAAAGTTGGCCGCGTTACCGTGCGACGCGCTATTGAGGAGCTCGTCCAGCAGGGCTATCTAACGAAGCGACAGGGGAAAGGTACGTTTGTCAATGCCCCCAAGCTCAAGCGCAAGATTCGCCAGAAGGATGACGTCCAGAGTTTTTCGGACGCATGCCGCGTTAACGGAATGGAACCGGGGGCGCGCGTCATTTCGAGAAAGATACTGCCGGCGGATTCCACCGAAGCGCAGTTCTTTGGTGTTCCCGTTGGAACTGATTTGATTTGCGTTGAGCGTGTGCGTACTGCCGATGGCGTCCCTGTCATGCTCGAGAACAACATATACGTTTACGAGGACAACGTTTATCTATCAACGGCACCTCTATCTAACCAATCCATTTTTGAGTTTGTGCGCAACCGGACGGGCCGTACGCCCGCGTTTACCGACCCGTGCACGCTCGAGATCGCGTGCGCGTCGCCCGAGGTCGCTCGGCTGTTAGCGGTTCCCGTTGGCGAACCCTTGTTTTACATGGATGCCTTCTTTTTCGATGAGCAGCGGCGGCCGTTTATCATCGGTCGTCAGCGGATTGTTGGATCTCGTTACATTTTTGACATCTAGGACATTGCGAATGGAAACGCCCGGTGGATCATCTCACCGGGCGTTTCCATAC
>JAIJJM010000232.1 GCA_022728415.1 Collinsella sp.
CGGGTGTCGTCCCGCTTGGACAGCACCTGATAGAGGGACTCCCGGTTAAAGTCGTGTCCCAGGATAAAGCTGCACGCTTCATAGGGCAGGTAGGTCTCCACCCGGACGATGGGCTCGTCGTCGGCAAACCGCTTGCGGTAGAGATAGATGGCCTTGGTGCCCGCGGGCAGCTCCATAAGCTGCGCCACCTCGGGCTCCAGCTCCACCAGCTTGAGATCCAGTACCTCGGTGCTGGGGGTACGGCCGGTGCTGCGTACGTCGTCGTCAAAGGACTGGATGCTCTGAATGAAGCCCTGTACCAGCTTGGGGTGGGCCACAAAGGTGCCCTTGCTCTTGATGCGGTACAGGTGCTCCTCCCGCACCAGGTCGGAGATGGCCTGGCGCACGGTGGTACGGCTGATGCCGAACATCTGGCTGAGCTCCATTTCGGTGGGAATCATGCTCCCCACCGGGTAATTTCCGTTGTCGATCTCCTCCAGGATCAGCTTTTCAAGCTGGAAATACAGGGGAATAGGCACATCCTTATCCAGTCTCTTGTCTTCCAGCATGGCACGATCCCTTCCTCTCTTTTTACAGTCATTGCTTTAACTAGATTGGATTGTTGTAACATATATACATTATAGTCTATAAAGGGGCCCCTTGGCAAGGGGGTCAGGCAAATTCTCTAATTTTGCACAAAGAAATGAGTCAGATATCGCCGAACTGACCAGTCGCAGCCAGACGCTGCGCGGCCTACAGCCTCTGGCTGAACTCCACCGTCTCTCCGTTGGGGCCCAGTAGGTTGAAAAAGCGCACGCCGTTCTCCCAGAAGGGGAGGAACTGAATGGCATCTTCCAACGGGGCCAGGCCGGCCATCCGCACTTCCTCCCAGGCGGACTCAATGTCGTCCACGTCCAGGGCCAGGTGGTCGATGGCTCCGGGCCGGCGGGCGGGCGCGGCGCACTCGTAGGTTTCGATGCACAGGCCGCCGCAGGTGAGAAAGCACACCCGCTCCCCCGTGCCGGGATTGACAGTGCTGTGGGCCCGGACAAAGCCAAGGGACTCATAAAAAGCGGCGGTCTCGTCCAGCGCGGCGGTGGGAAGCCCCAGGTGCTGTAGGCCGGTTACATGCTCTGCAATGCTCACGGCGCTCCCCTCCTCAGTCGTCGCTGGGGTCCACGTCGATGAGGACCTTCATGGTGGTTTCCTGGTGCGTATCGATGTACTCGTAAGCGGCCAGATAGTCGGTAAAGGCAAAATGCCTGCTCATCAGGGGTTGGAGCTGTACCATGCCCTCGCGTACAAAGCGGATGGCATCCACATAGCGCTTTTGACCGAGCGTCTTGGGGCGAATGACACGACCGCGATACGATAGCAGCACGTCATCGCGCAGCGACGAGGTATCATGCTCGCCGTCGCGCAGAACGGCCAGACAGCGCGAGACATCATCGGCAGAAAGCGTGCGCCCGGCAGCAGCCTCGCGAAAGGCATGTTCGAAAAAACGCGCGACCAGCTCTACCTCGTCCGGATCGCCGCTCACGGCAACGCTGTCACCGCGGGCAACCACATGGGCGCGCACCAAGTTCTCGAGTTCACGAAGGACGCCGTCGCCGGCGCCCAAAACGCGCGAGGGGTCGATACCCTCGGGAACGGTAAGTCTAATCTTCGAGGCTTCCATGAACCTCCCTGTGTGCATGGACCAAGCCGGAATCATCGACTCCGATGATAGCAACATCGAGCAGGCACGGGGCTGTGAGTCCACAGGTATCATCAAGACGGGCATGATGGAACGAGCCGAGCGTCAAATTGTTACTGTACTCAAGCACGGCGCGCTCGACGGTGCCCACGCGACGGCGGGCATCGGCAACCGCGAGCTCCTGAGCCGCCGCGCGCATTCGACGGCTGCGCTCGGCCATGACCTCAGGGGGTACCTGGTCGGGCATATCGGCGGCGAGGGTGCCGGGGCGCTTGCTATAGCGGAACACGTGCATGCGCGAAAAGCCCACGCGACGGCACAGGGCCAGCGACTCCTCGAACTCCTCGTCCGTCTCGCCAGGAAAACCGACGATGACGTCGCACGAAAGTGCAGCCTGTGGCAGGTTAGCGCGAATCATGCGCACCGTATCCTCAAAGGCCTCGGCACTATAGGGACGACCCATGCGATGCAGCGTCGCCGTGCATCCAGACTGCACGGGCAGGTGCAAAAACGGCGCGATACGCTTCGGGTAGCGAGCCATCACCTTGAGCAAGCGCTCGGAAATATCCATGGGCTCCACCGAGGAGATGCGCACGTGGGCGATATCGGTGCGCTCCATGATGGCCTGGAGCAGCTCATCGATCTCGACATGTTCGTCGGTCGCGCTCTTGCCGTCATAGGCACCCAGATTCACGCCGGTCAGCACGACCTCGGGCACGCCGGCCTCCTGGGCCTCACGCACCTGTTCGAGCACGGACTCGACGGGCACGGAACGCTCGGGGCCGCGGGCCTTCCACACGATGCAATAGGTGCAGCGGTGGTTGCAGCCGTCCTGGATCTTCACGCCCAGCCGCGAACGACCGAGCGCATCGACCACGTCGCCATCGCTGCAGGCGGGCACGCTATCGGATTCGACGCCCAGTACCTCGCAGACGCGCTCGGCGACGTCGATCTTGGACGGTTCGGCGATCACGCGATCGGAGAGCTCCAGCAGCTCCTCGGGATGCAGGTTGACGACGCAGCCGGTTACGACCACGTAAGGCTCGCCCGGATAGGCCAGCGCATGGCGGACGGCCTTACGGGTCTTGGCCTCGGCCTCCCCCGTCACGGCGCAGGTATTGATAACGATCAGATCGGCGTCCGGTGGCTCCACCATCGCAAAGCCTAGGCGCATAAGATCGGCAGTGATACGGTCGGACTCAACCCGGTTGACACGGCAACCGAGGTTGACGACGGAAATATGGGGTGCGAGCACACGGGCTCCTTAATCGAGGATGTCGTCGAGGGCACTCTTGATACGGTCGGTCACCGACTTCTTACCGGATGCGACGTCATCGCCCATCTCGTCGGCGAAGGCGCGAAGCAGCTCGCGCTGCTTGTTGGAGAGATTGGTGGGAACGACCACGCGCAGCTGCACGATCAGACGACCGCGCGAACCGCCACCGCCGATACGCGGCATGCCGTAATTGTTGACGCTCACGGTGTCACCGTACTGTGTGCCGGCGGGGACGCACAGCTTGACGACCTCGTCAGGCATAATGCCCTCGACCTCAATCTCGCAACCGAGCGCGGCCTGCGCAATCGAGATATCGCTCACCAGATACAGGTCATCGCCATTACGCTTAAAACGCTCGTGGTCGGCGACACGCACGTTGACGATCAGGTCGCCCGACGGCTCGCCGCGAAGGCCGGCCTCGCCAAAACCACTCACGCGCAGCTGGCGACCGGTCGAAACACCGGCGGGAATATCGATGTCAATCTTCTCGTGAGACGGCGTGCGACCCTGGCCATCACAGGTGTCGCAGGGATGATCGATGATCGTGCCTTCGCCGTGGCAGTCGGGACAGGGCGAAGAGGACTGGACCTGGCCAAGGAAAGAACGCTGGACCGTCGTCACATAGCCCGTGCCGTGACAACGGCTGCACTGCTTTTCGGTCGCGCCCTCGGCCTTGCCGGTACCATTGCAGTCATCGCAAGGGGCAAGACGGTCGTAACTGATCGTCTTTTTGCAGCCGAGCGCCGCCTCCTCGAGCGTCACCGAAAGAGAGATGGCCATATCGCGACCGCGACGGCGCTCGCGACGGCTGCGAGCGCCACCGCCGGCGCCACCGCCAAAGAACGACGAGAACAGGTCGTCCATGCCCATGCCACCAAAGATATCGTTGATGTCGACATAGCCAGAGCCACCGGGGCCGTCCGCAGTGCCGTAACGGTCGTAGTTAGCACGCTTCTGCTCGTCGGAAAGAACGGAATAGGCCTCGTTAAGCTCTTTGAACTTGGCCTCGGCCTCGGGGTCGTCCGAAACATCCGGGTGTACCGTACGGGCCTTCTTTAGAAACGCGCGCTTAATCGTCCGCGCGTCGGCATCCATGTCAACGCCAAGTACCTCGTAGTAATCCCTATTTTCCAACGCGACCGAATCCTTCCAACTTTCATTATTGTCACAGTGCGTCCTATACCCAAGCTGGGCCGGGCGCAAACAGAGGGTTTGATGTTATTGAGCTCCGTACGGTGAAAGCACGGCCCGCTGTGAGCAGCTCGCGAACCAAACCGACACGAGCGCGAACATAAAACCGTTGGCAAATCCATTGGCAAACTGCATCGCACCGCGCTTCCACCACAGCAGACTGCGATGAAGCACGCCGTCCGAAAGTACCATGAACAAGCCCATGGCAAACGGAATGAAGCACATCATGGCAAAAGCGGAGAATACGCCCGAGATGGCCGACAGTACCAAAAACGGCGCGATGATACCCATGAGGTAGAAGCCGGTGCGAGCCTTACCCTCCAGGCGCTCGGCCTCAACGTGCGCACGACCGACCAGGTCGCCGCCCGAAGCGCCGTTCGTGCCGGCGTGACCCATGTTGGGGATGCGCACCTCATCGCCATCATGCGTGCCGGCGGGAAACTCAATCGTCT
>JAIJJM010000233.1 GCA_022728415.1 Collinsella sp.
CAGCAGAATATCGACGTCACGAACTTCGAAGCCAAGATGGAAAAGTTCAAGAACGATTTCGGCCGCAACTACGAGATCGCGAGCCGCAAGTTCCAAACGGCGATCGATGAGATCGACAAGACGATTAGCCATCTGCAGAAAACCAAGGAGGCGTTGCTGTCCTCCGAGAACAATCTACGCTTGGCAAACAAGAAGGCCGAGGGTTTGACCATCAAACGCCTCACACGCGGTAATCCTACTATGAAGGCGGCATTTGACGAGGTGGAGACCGTGCGAAAGGACGGCGAAGCCTAGTTTTTTCAACGCCGCTATGCAGCTTTGGGGTGCGGGGGAGCAGCCTTCACGTCCCAAAAATATGACAAAACAACCCATGGACTTCTGCTGTGTTCTGGACCGCGTCGTGCGCGATACGGTCCTTTTATTGTGTGCTGGTTTCGACACTTTAACGTTAGGTAATTGTTTCTAAATTGCTTTGCAATGTGAGGGGAATCCTCATTTGATTTGCGGTCGATTATCACTTTTAACAGGGAGAATCTCAGCTGCCATTAGAGAAGCCTTCGGTTTGTCAGGGGGGATTTAATGTGCGCGCACCTTGGTGTGAGCGATAACCTTGCTGCCGACAAATGATATGAGATTGGAAGCACTTATGCCGTTTGCGGCCGTTTTTGACCGTTCATGAGCGCCAAACGGTCAAAAAACGCAGGCTAATGCCGTTCACGGAATACAAACGGTCGATTCCTTTCTTTCACGCCCGCGTCAATTTCTAGCATTTCAGTCATTGAACGCCATGGGAGTCGACACCTGTGTCCAACAAACGATCAATGATGGAAAGGAGACCGCTTGCATGGAAACAACCGCAACAGCTCCAACTGATCGCGCACTTGCGATCAAAAAGAAGAAGGCGCTCGACGCAAGCTTCTTCAAGAAAGGCATCGCTATCGCGGCGCTCTCCAGCATAATGTACGCGCTGTACACTGCCTTCGTTACTGGTGGTCAGCTCTTTGGCGTCTGGGGCAATTGGTTTGGTGCGCTCGCATCTACCAGCCTAGTCGTCGTCTTCATCCTGCCTACGATTGCCTCGGGCATCAACGATACCCTGAGCGCCATCTGGGCCACGCTCGTTACCCTCAAGCAGGGCAAGATCGCCGACCTGGGTCGCTGCATCGCCTCCAAGCCCGGTCGCATCGTGATCCTTGCTGCCTTCATCGGCGGCCCCATTGCCTCTGCTGCCTACGTTATCGCGCTTTCTCAGGCCGGCACCCTTGCCGTGCCCATCGCGGCTCTAAACCCCGCAATCGGCGCAATCCTCTCTCGCATCCTCTACAAGCAGCCGCTTGGCCCCCGTGTTATCGCGGGTATCGTGATCTGCGTCATCGCAGGCGTCATGATCGGAAGCACCGGCCTCACCGGCGAGGCCGCACCGGGCATGGCACTTGGTCTGGGCCTGGCTCTTCTCGCCGCCCTGTGCTGGGGTATCGAAGGCTGCGTGGGCGGCTACGCCACCTGCATGATCGACTCGCAGATCGCCATCAATATCCGTCAGCTCGTCTCCGGCATCGGCAACCTGATCATCGTTCTGCCGATCCTCACCCTCGTGTGCGGTGGCACCCTTGCCCAGAGCTACACCTATGTTGCCCAGGCGCTCACCGACGGCCCCTCCGTCATCTTCTTCGCCGTCTCCGGCGCCGCCGCCTACCTCTCCTTCATGAGTTGGTACCGCGCTAACGCCATGTGCGGCACCGCCCTGGGTATGGCCATCAACGGCACCTATACCTTCACCGCTCCGCTTGCCACTTGGATCATCCTCGGCCTGGTCATGGGCTTTGACGGCTATGCGCTGGCTCCCATCGCCTGGGTCGCTGCCATCGTTAACCTTATCGGCATCTTCTTGATCGCCGTGAATCCGATGGACCTCCTGAAGAAGGACGGTGAGTAACGTGCTGCCTTTGAACTATGCCATGCTCAAGTACTTTACCTGCCATGACGAGGCTTGCGCCGACGACGTCATGGAGGCCCTCAAGGGCGAGTACTCCTCGTTTACCGCTTTTACCAAGCCCAAGATGCAGGAGGCCCTGATGACCGCCGAGAAGAACGGTCTGATCAGCGAGTCCCGCTTCGACCTGGACGGCGCGGGCGAGGTCCGTGTCTACTACAGCGCTGATCAAGAGCAACGCGACACCATCAATTCCTACATTAAATAGGAAAGGAGCTACCCCATGCGCTATACCGGCGAATAGGCCATCGGCAAGGTCACGGCGCACAACGTCATGAAGCGCCCCGTTCCGCCTATTGGCGATGTTGTTTCCGTCCACGACGTGGATTTTTAGGAGGTCCTGATGTCTGAAAGCAAAGGCAACGCATTCGGTGCCATCGAGACCTTTGGCCTCGTGTGGGTGCTCGAAGCTGGCGATGCCATGTGCAAGGCCGGCGATGTGAACCTGATAGGTTACGAGAACACCGCCTCCGGCTACATTTCGATTCTTGTCGAGGGCGATGTCTCGGCCGTCGAGGCAGCCGTTCACGCGGGCGTCGAGGCCGTCGAGGCCCTGGGCGCCGAGGTCTACAGCTCGGTTGTCATCCCGCGCCCGCATCCCGATCTGAAGAAGATCACCGATCGTTACCGTCTTGAGAACCTGCTTCCCTACTAAGGAGGTGTGCCATGTCCCTTGTTGACACCGATCTTCGCTCCGTTCAGGAGGCGCGTATCCTTTTGGAGCACGCCGAGGAGTCGAGGGAAGTCCTCGAGGGTCTGCCCGGCACGCTTGTCGACGGATTTTTGGAGGCTCTGCGCGAGCGCTTGTTTCCGCATGCTGCCTCGTATGCTCAGCTTGCCGTAGACGAGAGCGACTACGGCAACGCTGAGGACGAACAGGCCCTCATCGAGTGGGTGCTCACCGAGCTTCTGGACGACGTGTACGCCCAGATGCCTACGCTGGAGCTCTACTCGCGCAGTGCCACGCATTCCGTCGAGGTGGGCATCTCTAAGGGTACGGTCGTCTCGCTTTTGCCCGACTGGCTGTGCATCCCCACGATGCTTTCGCAGCTTGTGTGTGCCGTTGCATCCAAGAGCCCGATTGTCTTCTCGGCTCGCCAGCGTACACATGCCACCTGCAAGGCCGTTATCGAGGACGTGCGCCATGTTGCCGCCGAGTGCCACTATCCGCTCGACGCCCTCACGTATCTGGAGCTCTATGCCCCCGAGGGTGAAGAGTGGTTGGCGGCTCAGCCGGCCGTTCGCGTGCTTATTGATTCGCGCGAGTGCGAGCACATCCACGTGGCCGATACCACGGGCAAGGATGTGTACTGCGCATCGATTGGCAACAATCCGGTCTTTGTGGAGCAAACCGCCGATTTGGCCCTGTGCGCCGAGGAAGTTGTGTACGGCAAGTCGTTTTGCTACGGCATGCTGCCGGGCGCCGAGCAGTCGGTTGTGGTCGAGCAAGCTGTGGACGAGGCCTTTAAGACCGAGCTCAAGCACCGCGGCTGCTACTTCCTTTCCGACGAGGAGTGCCAGCGTCTTTACCGCGTGTGTTTTCGCGAGGACGGGCGCACCTATCGTGAGCTCATTGGCAAATCGGCATGCGACCTGGCTCGTCGTGCAGACATCGCGGTGCCTGCCTCTACGCGCGTGCTCGTGGCCGAGAAGCCCTATGTCTCCGAGCGCAGCTTTTTCTCGCGCACTAAGTACGGCCCCGTGCTGTCTTACTACGTGGAGGAGAACTGGCGTGACGCCTGCGAGAAGTGCATCGAGCTGATCTTGAATAGCGGCTCGGGCAATGCGCTTTCGATCTTCTCGCGCGATGGCGAAGTTGTCCGTCAGTTTGTGCTCAAAAAGCCGGTGGGACGCATTCTTGTGAACGTGGGCACCGGCATGGGAGCTACCGGCTACCATTCCACGTTGCCCAAGACCCTCACTGTTACCGGCTGGGAAAGCGCGACGACCTCGAATCTGGGTGTGACCTATCGCGACTTTATCCGCCGGCGCCAGGTTGGGTGCAGCCTCGAGTCTTCTGATCTTTCTCTTCTCGAGGATGCCGGTCTCAACCGGGTGCCTGATCGGAAGATCGTCGCACATATGACCGAACAGCAGCCTGCAACAGAAGTTGCCCCGCAGGACAACACATGGTTTGCAAGCCTGCTTAAAAACATGACCGATTAGAAGAAAAGGAGTACTGATGGATATTCAAGAGTTTGCCAAGCAGCTGTCCGATGCCACCAAGGACATGAGCGAAGAGCAGCGCGCAAACGTTCGTGCGATGTTCACCAAGGTCGCCGACCAGCTCGACCGTCCGCTGGACAGCGCCGTTGCCCACACCGAGTGCACCGAGGTGCCCAACGGCCCCACCGAGCGCCACGTTCGCCTGAAGCAGAACTTCCTCAAGCAGGTTCCCTCCATCACCACCTACCGCGCTCGCGCCGTCACCGAGTTCACCCGCAAAAATCCGGGCATGCCCAAGATCGAGCTGCGCGCCAAGTGCTTCCGTTATTGCTGCGAGACCGCCCCGCTGATTATCCAGGACGACGAGCTTATCGTCGGTAACCCCACGGGTGCTCCGCGCGCCGGCGCCTTCTCGCCCGATATCGC
>JAIJJM010000234.1 GCA_022728415.1 Collinsella sp.
ATCGGAGGATCGCTGTCAAGGAAGGGCGACCCGTACGACAACGCCGTGGTCGAATCCACCAACAGGCTCCTGAAGAAGGAGCTCATATACCGGAACCACCACACCGGCCTGGAACAACCACGCTCCGACCTCAACGACTATGTGCGGTGGTCCGACGACCAAAGACTCCACTCCACCCCCGGATACCGGAACCCCAACGAATTCACCGAACAGGGACTCGTCCTCTAAGAACCTGTCCAACACACCGTTGCCAATCCACCTTCCCAACGGGCAGGCCGCGAAAAGCGGCCTGAACCGGAGCATCATGGACGCCGGCTGGTGCCGCTTCCGCCTGATGCTGGAGTACAAGGCCGCCTGGTACGGACGCGAGCTGACGGTCATCGACCGTTGGTACCCGTCCAGCCAGGTCTGCCACGCGTGCGGAGCGAACATGGGCAGGAAGGGCCTGGATGTGCGTTCCTGGACCTGCCCGGCCTGTGGCATGGTCCATGACCGTGATGTCAACGCCGCGAAGAACATTCTATCCGCCGGGCTGGCGGTACGAGCCTGCAGGGACCCGCGCATCGCCGGAGCGACGCTCCGGTAGACGCGGACCCATGTCCCTTCAGGAAAGCCCCGCCGCGAGACGGGGAATCCCCCCGGCTTCAACCGTGGGGAGAGGTCAAATTGATGACTAGAAGTTAGAACAGCGCTAACTATCAGCACCTGACGAGGCGGCATCATCGGCCTGCGCCTCACCTACCGTCACCGACACCGGAAGAGACCTCGTCGCTGACGTGGCCACGCGTCGTCATAGCGTCACAATCGTCTCCTCCTTCAAGCGGTCCCATGCCCGTGGATGCGGAGGTTCACAACAGTCCACACATGTATGCGGGGACACAGGTGATGGGACCGTCCTTGCGAAGGTCCTTGGTATAGATGAGATATTGTCTGCCGATTCTGGAATGGAACTTACCGGCGAACGCGTCCAGTGATGCGTGGGTTTTATATCCGGATGATTTGACTTCGATGGGACTGATTTTCTTGCCGTCCGGAATGATGAAGTCGATCTCGTAGTTACGGGTCGACCTCTCCTTCGGCCATGTGTGGTAGAAGAGATTTTTCCCGTGTGCCACGAGTTCCTGTGCGACGGCGTTCTCGTACAGCATGCCGAGGTTCGCAGGCAGTTTGTCGGACAGGAGTTTGTCATACACGATGTTGTCTGTGAATTCGGCGTCCTTGAACGCGAGCGTGACGAACAGGCCGGTGTCCGCCATGTACAGTTTAAATTTCTCCAGGTCCACGCTCGATGAAAGACCGACGTTCGGATCGTCCGCATGACGGGCCACGAGCACGGTCTTAGAATCGGCGAGTTCCGCGATTTCCTCAAGAATGTCCCTCGCCTGGCGGCCGGCGAGCACGCTCGACACCTGGTATCGCGACGCTTTTTTCGCAAGCTGGGATGGTATGGCGTCGAACAGCATGGACAATGCGCCGGACGGGCTGATCTTGTGGAAGTCCTCCTCGTACAGGGAAATGATCGCGCGCTTCACTTTGTCCACCTCTTGCAGGTTGTTCGTGCGCAGAAGCGCATCGACGGCTTGAGGCATGCCACCCACGAGCATGTAGAGACGGAAGTCACGCATGAGTTTGCGGTTGGTTCCGTCACCCAGTGCCATGCCGGTTGCGAAAGCCTCGCGCAGCAAGGGAACTGTAGCCACATCGCCCTTCGCCCATAGGAACTCCTCGTAGTCCATCGGGTGCATCTGCACCCGTTCTTCCTCGCTGGGGATGAGTATGCCTCTGGTGTTCTTGCGTATGGAAATGAGGGATCCTGTTTCCACATAGTCGTACCGGCCGTCAGCGACCAGGCTTTTGATGGCCTGCCGCGCCTTGGGGCATAATTGGACTTCATCGAACACAATCAGGGATTGTCTTTCGTGCAGTCTTGCGGAATATTGCAATTGGAGCCGTAGGAACAGGTAGTCAAGATCGGATACGTCGTCGAAGAGCCCGAATACCTCCGGAGAAGCTGTGGAGAAGTCGACGATGATGTGACTTTGGTACTCGTGTTCGGCGAACTCCTTGACGACGGTCGACTTGCCTACGCGCCGGGCTCCTTCCACCAACAGTGCGGTCCTGCCCTGCGACCGTCTCTTCCATTCTGACAGTACTTCGTGTATCTTGCGTTTGAACATGCTTTCCAGTCTTTGACGGTTTATACGTTTTTCTAAATCATATTATACCCGATATCTGCACTTTTTATAATCATGGTTTTCCTGATTTCTGCACTTTTCTCAGAAACTAGGACAATGCGAACGCGCCGGACGGCAGCAGGACACATCACGCACCATCACAGTCACCAACGACAAACCAACACTCACCATGCCAACGGACAAAACCATCTTCGTAGGCGACAAATTCAACCCAATGGACGGCTCCAAAGCCAATGACGACGAGGACAGCAGTCTTACCTCCAAAATCAAAGTCATCCCCGACAAGGTCGACACCAGCAAAACCGGCACCATCACACTCACCTATAGCATTACCGACTTCGGCGGTGTCACAACAACCGTGACACGGAGAATGACAGTGAAGGACAGCCGATAACAGCCATGCCACAAGCCGGTGAAACCACGCTGTCTCTCATCTTTCCTGCACTGCTCCTGACCGGCATGGCAGTCACAGCCAGAAAGAACACCACCCTGACCCGACAGAAACGTCCAACAACCACAACATAAGCAACGGGGTTCTTTGCGTCGGCATTTCTGGAATGTCGACGCAAAGAACCCCCGCTTGTTATCCGTGGACGAAGAGTCAGTGCTTCATCAGCAAGTCACCAGCGGCCTTGACCCTGATGCGACTCGTCTTGCCCGGATAATAAGCCAACGGCACATCCTCGGAGTCGATGATCTCCACCGTGCTCTCATCCGCGCCCGCACGCACCGCGGCGGCAATGGCCTCCTGCCGCGCGTGCTCCAACGCCTCCTCACGACTGGTCTCTTCATAGTCGACAAAGACGTCTTCAACCCCATGACAGGCGTCAGCGCCTACGACAGCGAAGACGGCAACATCACCTCCAGGATCAGCGTCTCCGGCACAGTCGACGTGAACCGTCCAGGCTCATATGTGCTGACCTACCGAGTCACCGACCGCGACGGCGCAACAGCATCCGCATCACGCACCATCACCGTCATCAACGACAAGTCAACTCTCACCGTGCCAGCGGACTGATATGGCCTGATTTTTGTTCCGCCCTTATAGTGAGGCGGCTTGCGCCGCTTGATTCGTATAGTACTCGGTTTCCACCGCCTGCGGTGTCCTATAGCCCAATGACTGATGCAGGCGCTTCGAGTTCCACCACGAGACCCACCGGAACGTCGCCAGCTCCAGTTCGTCCAGACCCCGGAAGGGCCTGTGCCGCCAGACGAGCTCGGTCTTGTACGCGCCGTCGGCGCTCTCGGCCATGGCGTTGTCGTACGAGTCGCCGACCGTGCCGGTCGACGGCAGCATGCCATGCTCCCTGACCCTGGTGGTGTACACCGTGCCGATGTACTGCGCGCCATGGTCGCTGTGGTGGATGAGACCATCCGTTCCGCCACGGGACGCGGCCCATGCGATGGCCTGCTCCAGCGCCTGCAGGGGCAGTTCCTCCGTGTCCATGGTCGCGGCGCACGACCAGCCGACGATCCTCCTGGCATACACGTCGGTGACGAACGCGGTATACGCGAAGCGTCCGTCGGCCATGCGCACGTAGGTGATGTCGGCCACGTGCAGGCGGTTCGGCGCGCATGCCTCGAATTTCCTGTCCACGAGGTCGGGCCTGCCACCGGTCCCCTTCGCTGGTCTCGTCGTCACGGGGGTCCTGCCCCGGCGCACGCCCCTGATGCCCAGTTCGCGCATGACATTCATCACCTGGTCGCGGCCGACCTCGGCCGGATCCCAGCCCTGCGCCAACAACTGGGCGTGGACCTTCCTGTACCCGTACACGGCCATGAAGAAATCCGAATGGATCTCGAGGATGTCGCGCGCCAAAGCCTCGTGGCGGGCGGCCATCCGGCTTGGCGGCCGGTTCCTGAACATGCGGTAGCCGCGCGGCGTGAGGAACCCGCAATCCAGCGATTTGCCCAGGACCCTGCAGATCGGCCCGACCCCGAAACGACCTTTGTGTTCGTCGATGTACGCGGCCTTCAACGCCGTGCCGGGTCGAGCCGTGCCGCGAAAAAAGCCGAGGCCGTCGTCAGGATCTCGTTCGCCCGGCGCAGCTCCGCGTTCTCCGCCCGCAGCTGTTTGAGCTCCGCCATCGCATCCTGCGCGGACTGTTTCGTCTCCGCGGCGGCCGTCGCGTCCGACTGGCTGCGCCACCGCCTGAGCGATTCCGGCGCTATCCCCAGATCCTTCGCCACCTGTTCTATCGCCTTCGTCTCCGACGAATACGAGGTCCTGGACTCCGTCAGCAGCCTGACCGCCTTCGCCTTGAACTCGTCCGTGTATCTCGTGCCCTTTGCCATGGTTCCATCATCTCCCATCGAGTTAGGGGAATGCGGAACAAAAATCAGTTCATATCA
>JAIJJM010000235.1 GCA_022728415.1 Collinsella sp.
ATGGACGAGAAGGTCACGGTGAGCAACGCTGCCGCCACCGTAGGCAACTCGACTGCCGGCCTGCTCGAAGGCGACGAGCTCACCGTGGAGCAGGCACTACGCGGCCTGCTGATCCCCTCGGGCAACGACGCCGCTATCGCGCTTGCCGAGTATGTGGGCAAAAAGATCGACCCCAAGACCAAAGACGCCGAGGCGACCTTTGTGAAGGCCATGAACGAGCGCGCCAAAAAGCTCGGCTGCACCGGCACGGTCTTTGAGAACCCACACGGTCTGGACTTTGATGAGTGGGCCGGCGACATGCACTCAACAGCACATGACGTGGCACTGATGATGCAGGAGGCCATGAAAAACGATACGATTCGTGAAGTCGTCGCGAGCGAGGATTCTTGGATTGAGGTCACGGGCGCCGATGGCTCAGACCATTCGCACTCCATGGACACGCACAACGTTTTGCTCGGTCAGGACGGAAACATTGGCGGTAAGACCGGCACCACCGACGACGCGGGCTATTGCTTTACGAGCGCCTACAACCGCGACGGCGACGAGATCTACACCGTCATTTTGAACTCCACCACCACCGACCAGCGCTTTACCGATACCGCCACCCTTGCCAACTGGTACTATGGCCACAAGGTCACGGTCGCGATCGCCAATACACAGGAGAAGACCGCCAACGGCAACCCGCTCATGGCACGCATTAGCCAGACAGATTGGACGGACAAGACGATCGACGCCACGCTCGCCGACCCCGACGCACGGGCAACGGCGTTCTCACTCGCCGGCAAAGTGACCGAAAAGGTTAGCTACGATGACCTTTCGGGCACGGTGCATGTTGGCGACAAGGTGGGCAGCGTTACGTTGAAGCAGGACGGCACCAAGATCGCCGTTATGGATCTGGTTGCCGACGAGGAAGGAACGGGGCCCAATCCCATCGAGTGGCTGCTCGTGAAGCTCGACCGCTTGGGCCGCCGCATCGACAACCGCCCGCTCACAGCCGAGAGCGAAACCGTAGCCAAGGCTCCTGAGGTGTAGGGCCAAAGCGTTATCACATCGAACCAAATGAGGCGTCCAACGGGGCGCCTTATTTTTTGAGGATTCGAATCCCCAGCTAACGTGGTTCAACTAAAAAAGGGTCCCTTTTGGAACCCTTCTTTAAAGTCTTACTGGCGGAGAGCTGGGGATGTCCGGGCATGTTACGCATGCCCTCCGGCTTCAAAGCCTAGCGGCTTTTCGCCCACGGGCTACAAACGCATTCGCGTTTGCTTAACGCCCGTGCCCTCTCGGGTTCGAATCCCCAGCCTCCTTTCTCCGCACCAAAAAAAGGGCCCCAGATGGGACCCTTCTTTCAATTCATACTGGCGGAGAGCTGGGGATTCGAACCCCAGATGCCCTTTTGGGGCATACTCGCTTAGCAGGCGAGCACCTTCGGCCTCTCGGTCAGCTCTCCGTAACAGCCGTTCTATAGTAACCAAACAGTCGAAGATGGGCAAGGGGGAATTTTGAAGCGATTCCAATTTGCCAGTAGACGTCTCCGCCAATCATCTCTATCTGTAACAGTTACAGGCCGAATCTTCGTCCAGATGTTACAGATTTAGACAAATAGCCGGCGCCATCCGCAAATGTCTCAATCTGTAACAGTTGTCGAGCAAATCGGCCCGTAAATGTTACAGATCAAGACAAACAATCCCTCAGGACACAATATCTCAATCTGTAACATCTACAGACTGCCCCCTACCCCAGCGAGCGGTTGAGGGAGCCGAGTTCGTCGTTGCCCATGGTACGCCACATTTGATAGATGCAGCCGCGCGCCAAGAAAAAGAAGCCGTTATCGACGAGTTGCACGGCGGCATCCGCGAGTTGATTGGTCACGGCGGGCACCGGCGGCAGCTCAAGACCTGCCTTGTGGATGGTCTCGACAGCCTCCTCAAACGTGGGCGGTTTGATGACGCCCATCTCGTTCATAAGGCCCTGCATTTCCTCCTGCGCACTGCCGCCCGACTCCTCGCCGCGCGGCACCAGGCGATAGCATGCCAGCGCCAGCTCGAGCTGGTCGCAATTCCAATAGGCAAACGCGAGGCGATAGAACAGGTAACCGATCGAAGGCCGGTCGCTGGCAATGCGCAGGCCGTGGCGCGCCACCTCGATAATCTCGTCATAGCGCTCCAGGCGTGCCAGCACGTTGATCAGGGCAAAGTGAGACTGCATGGACGAGCGCGCCAAATCGTAGAGACGACGCACCTCGGGCAGCGCACGCTCAAAGTCCTCTTGTTCGGCGTAAAAGCTGCAGATCTCGTTCTGGGCAAAATACAGTGCATCGGGGGCGCGAAGGATACGCACGGAACGGTCCTCCCCCATCACCGGCAGCACCATGCGCACCAGCTGGTTGTCGCAGAACTGGGTCTGCACCGGGCCCGTCGCCAAAAGCTCAGCGACAGCACACTTGGCTTCCAGCTCCTCGACAAGGCGAGAAAAGCCCTCGAAAGCACCAGCTCGGTCAACTTTGGATTGCTCGCGCAGCTCGATGACGCGGGCGACATACGGATCGTCGTCCTTCTCCATGACCTCAAGCTCGTCAGCCGTATCAGCGAGCAGCAAATCGCGAAGCGCAGACGGCAATGGACGATGGTCATCGCGTGGTCGGGCGTGAACCTCTGCAGGCTCAATCATGTCCGGCGCATCTGCCTCATATACCTCGAGCAAATGCTTGCAGGGCATGTCATCCATATCCATGCTCTCAAGATCCTTGGCGACAGAAACGCAATCGGCCAGATAGGCCGCACGGCCAAAGGAGTACGTTTTAACAACGCGCTCGCCCTGTTCGCCGTCGGGCGCCGCAATCTGCACGTAGCAGCGCGTAATGCGAGCGCCCGAAGCAAAGCAAGCCGCCGCGAGGGTAAGCGCAATACGCGCATCGTGCTCGGTGGCCCATGCCGTGCGCTTAGGCTCATCTACCTCGCGCCAGGCGTCATCTTGAGCATCGTATTCGCGCTGCGGCATAGCATCGACAACCGTGCAGCCAAATCGCACCAGCATGATGCCCTCGGCGACGTTCGCTCGATAGGTGTAGTCGAGCCGCGTGACCACGTTGAGCGCTTCTACGATACGTGCAAAGCGGGTGCGAACGTCCCACTCGCCACCCGGCTGGCATGCAACCGTCCCCGGCTTGGCCCACGGATTGTCATTCGACAGCGTTTCGAGCAGGCGAGAAACGTCGTCTGTCGTCTTGCTGATATGCCAGAGATCAAAGAGCGAGCAGCCCTCAAAGCTTGGCGACGAGGCAACGGGGCCCAACCCTGCCCCAATACGCTCAAGAATGCCCGATAGGCGGTTCAGGCGGCACTCGACGGCTAACAGGGTATCGATCTCGTCCTGGTCCAGCAGGCTACGGTCAAAATTGAGATAGAAGAGCCTCGAGCGATCGATGCGCGCCAGGCTCATTTCTGTTTTGGCCGCGATGGTGCGCAGGCGAGGCAGATTAACTTCGCCCATCAAAGCGGCGGCATAGCGCTCAATGCCACTTGGATTATCTGTATGGTCAATGCGGTAGAGCAACGTTTCGATTGCATCGGGCAGCGGTGTGGAATCAAAACCCAGCAGTACCTCAACCGGCTCGGGGAGTTTTACAAGTTTGATCTTGTCGACGGCATTTTTCATGCCCTCGTCGAGGCCATCACCGTCTGTCGTGTCTGAGACAGCGTTTTCAGAATCGGCGAATATCACGTAACGCAAGAACATCGAGGCCATGAACTCGCCGTAGTGAAGGCTGCGCATCGAATTCCACGTCTCGCGATCGGATTGTTCGCGCATGGTGCCTTCGGGAGAGCCGATGACTCGCGCCCGGGAATGCATCGTCCCATCGGTACCCCTGACCGCGATCTCACCGATGTTGGAATCGGACTTGTCAAGAATCAGTTGCATGTCGGGATCGTCGGGCAGCGATATCTCGTTAACGGGACGGTCCACCTTATAGACCTCACCCGAAACGCTCACGTAGCCCAAAAGCGACACATGGCTTTTACCGACGAATTCGACGACATAGCATGATTCATGCAGGTCCTCGCCGAAGAGCTTCCAAACCACGCCATACGAGCGTCCCGCAGGCTGCTCGGGCATGGCCGGAAAGCGCTTGTTGGGATCGAGAAACCTGAGCTTGTATGTCGGACGCTCTGCCACGAAATATCACCCTGATCGGTCGTCTAAAGAAAGAGCGCATCACGGGCTCACCGAGGCGCATACTCGAAATCTTACACGAGTCGATGAGAAATAGCTCCTTTGACCGAGGTTCGATTCCATACAGTGTTTATTTAAAAGAAAAGCCCCCGTTGCCGGAGGCTCTAAGTTCAATTGGTGCGGCGTATAGGATTCCGCGCATCCGCTGCGCGGATCCGCGCCGGCTTCGCCCGCCTGCCGGCGTGCTCGCCCGTTCGCTAAAAACGCTCCGCGTTTTCTTGACGCCCGCGCCTCGACCGAGGTCCGAATCCATGCGGTGGCGACATATAAGAAAAGCCCCCGTTGCCGGAGGCTTTCAATTTCAATT
>JAIJJM010000236.1 GCA_022728415.1 Collinsella sp.
TTCCTCGGCGGCAACGAGCAGTCCACCACCGAATGGCTCAGCAAGCTGCTCGGCAAGGAGACCATCGACCTACGCACCACCAGCGACTCAAAGGGCGTGTCCGGCAGCCACACGATCAACTACCAGCGCACCGGACGCGAACTCCTCACGCCCGACGAGCTCGCGCAATTGGACAACGACAAATGCATCTACAACCTGCGAGGGCTCCACCCGTTCCTCAGCCGCAAGGCATGGCCGGGAACGACCATCGCCAAGCCGAAATCCACACTCAAGCACTCCGAAGGATGGAAGGCAGCGGCATGAAGCCCGGCTCCGGCAAAGACTCGACCTACGTCCTAGAGGTAGACAAATGGAAATTCATCGTCTTCACGGATTTGGACCGTATGGACCTAACATCATTCGTCTCCATCGCCCCGGGAATCGCCGTCAGATCCGACTACTGCATCCGCGCAATGGAGGACCGCACCGGGAAATACGACATCCGCCTGCACATGGGGTACAGCGAGGAAGAGCAGCGCATCGTGCTGCGGAACTGCGAGATCGGCACCACGCGCGAACTCAAGATCAGAGACATCGCACGGCTGCCCATCGAGCAGATCATCCGTGCCTACCATCCCCCACTGTGGTCCTATGAGATCACGGACGGCGGGACCAATATCTTCGGCCCACTGCCGGATTGGGAACATGACGCGCTGAGCAGCGTTGATTTCTCCGCGCTCCGCAAGCAAGGCCCCACGCCCGACACCCTGAAATGGGCCTCACGAGTCTATTCGGTCGCCCAGCTCAACAAAGGCCCCGCAACGAAACGTCTGGCGGAAGTCTTCGGTATCCCTCTGCGGACGGCCTCACATTGGCTGACGCTCATGAAAGAGCGCGTCCCCGAATCAGTTTCCATGAAGCTCCCAACGCCCATCACCGTTCTCGATTGTCAGAATGTATGACCGCGACGGTCCAAACGAAGAAGACGGCTAAACGCAGCCAACGATACGAGCCGACTGTTTAGCCGTGCAAACGTCGCCAACGCGACGATTGAGCGGTCTACAATGTGTTCGGCCTTGGCCTTCACCGTTTTCGATTCGTTGACCTCTTTCACGGCTTTCGCGATCGCCTCCGCGTCACGGGCCTTGACCGCCTTCAACAGGGTCTCTCGGGTCTTGTCGTCCGCTACCTTGCCGTCCGTCGCCTTGTACAGCGCGATATCATGCGACGGATACGAGTTAGATGCCGACAATGGACAAACCTGAAGCATCCACATAATTATGACAAGGTGTTGTTACCCTCGTCGCTTATTTGACTAAGAGTCACGTTGGCATATGATTGCATGGTCATCTTTCTCGATGCGAACATGTATTCAGAATAGTATCCTCTTTTATTCGCTGAATAAGCTATCTGATATTCATATTGTTTAACGTTCTTATCGGAATACAACCTGCATATTTGAGGCGCTTTGTCATAAGTGAGTATCCAGTTCCAATCCGGTTCAGCGACGAGGCGCTTCGCGACCAGAGAGTGGATGGTTGCGGTTGCATATGAATTATAAAGATTCCGTCCCTGCACATAGTAAGGAGGATCCGCAAATATGAGACTGTTCTTCATATCGCAGAATTTGCCATCAGAAAGCAATTTGAAGAAATGGCTGGCCTCTAGGTTGCTAACAGTGATTCTCTCTTTTTCCGCTGCTATTCGCTCTATCCTCTTCTTGAGTGTGCTTTTGTTAAATCGAGAAGAAATGTTGTATTTCCCGTCTTGGGCGGCACCTCCTATCGGCCCACCTTTGATGATGCCACTTACGTTCATGCGATTAAGCATGAAGAAGTCGAATCCTTTCCGTCGAATATCCGAATAATGGTTGAAATCGTATCTTTTCCTGATAGCCTTCCAGTATTCCGAGTACTTCGAAGATTGAGCCGTGGGCTTTTCATCCGAATAGTCGAAGGGGACGCGGTCGATTTCACGTAGTAGATATTCGGGTTCGTTGACGAGAGAATACCAAAACGAATATACGCCGTCATCAAGGTCGTTGATAATAACTGCATCTACACGACCCGACAACAAAAGATTGATAGCGACGCCTGCTCCGCCTGCAAAAGGCTCGATATAGGTTCCGGTTATATGGTTAGTCTCTAACACGTTTGCCACGAAACGTGTGATTTTGCCTTTCCCGCCGGGGTATCGCAACGGGGTATTGGAACCGTTTGTCAGCTTGCTTTGCACCATAAACATGAATGATATTAGAAGATTCCCATTTTGGCCAGTTCGTTCGAGTCATACACCCTGTTTTTTGAACTGCACATATTGCTGACAGAGCATAGCAAACAATACCGCATCATTCGACAGCCTCATGATGGTATCTATGTCGTAATCCTTCATAGACTTGTGCGACCCAAGCGATGAGTATTCAACGGACTCGCCGAAATCGGTATTTTCGATTACATTATGAGCCTCTTGGAAGGTGTCGAATACAATCCTCCCGGCCTGCAGATAGTCTTGGAATTTGTTGTTTTTAAACAGGCTATGGACATATGAGACATTCTCTTTATGTTTTGCGCTGACCCCTTTTTGGGGAAGATGAATCTCATCGCAGGATTTGTCCAATGCAAGAAGGGACAGTTCGAAGATCACACGTATCGCCGGCGCAATCAAGAATGCTTTCGCCCATCTTTTGGTGCTGTCGTCCTCCAGTACCCCATATGCGTTCAAAGCGGAAAGCATAAAGTTCGTGTCTTCGAATTCCGGCGCGTCGGTCATCCATTCCGGATTGTTGTACATCGCACCAAGGTGCCGGTCTCGATTTGTGGCGAACTTGCGGGCGAAATCATGATTGAGGCGTTTCGTGGCAAGTCTTGGCGACCTGACCGTTCCTTGGCCCTTTTCCTGAAGAGGAATGATTATGTCCTGCTTGATGGCATCTTTCTTGAGGCGTGAAATAAGGATGCCGTTCTCTTGACAATATCCCTTAATCTCATCAGCAAGTTCTTTGACTTTGTCCAGTTGCTCGGGGGTTATTTTATCCGGATTCTTGATATCAAGATATTCCTTGACCGGAGCCGAGTTGAAAACCCTTCTCGTGCTGGTCGTAGCGTTCGAGCCTCCGAGATAGCTTGTCAAGGACTCTCCAAATTGATTCTGGAACGGCGTTTCAAGCTTGTCCGAAAACGTCTGCCTTCCTGAAAAGCGGGCTTTGGCCTCAGTGCTCCATGGAATCGTGCCGGCACCGTCCTGAGGGCCGTTGTGCTTTCGATTGAGGATTTCCCTCAGCTTATCCTGTTCATCGTCGCCGAAAACAACGATGTCCAGACTGCTTGGAATGTTCTGCGGATATTCCGCAACAAGGTTCTTCAATCTCTTGTAATCTCGGTCATCAAGAAGTTCACGGTAACAATCTGGGTTTTGCAGCAATTTGATTGCAGACAATCTCCTATTCGCATCGTGAATCACATACTTGTCGCCGGCCCTTGTCGCAAGGATCGGCTCAACATCGTTCTGATAGCCATTCTCTGCTATTGACGATGCAAGATTCATCAATTGCCGCTTTGATGTCGATTGAGACTGTGCGCTGAAGTTATAGATTTTATTGAGTTCATCCATCTGGTCGATTGATGGTTCAACTCTTGGGTTCGTCTCCCAGAGACATAAATCCGATACATCGACATTTATACGTTCCATAAATAGTTCCTCCGCTCCACCGAAACAAACTCGATTCATTACCTTATCCTATGTCCAATGATATCCCCAGACCTCAGTGTTATCCTCTCCCCGTTATCTAATTGAAAGTACAACACACCCGTTAGATTCAGCTTGATGATCCCGAACACCGCGCACGCTTGGAGGAGCTGTGCCGGCGGTTGAGAGCACCCATGCATGAGTCAGTGCAGCCAACATGCGAGGAGGTCGCCGACTGGGTGCGTAACCTCGCGTTGTCCGTCTGCCGGAGGGAGCATGAAGTCTTCGGCATTCCCCTGCGGACGGCCTCGCATTGGCTGACGTTCATGAAAGAGCGCGTCCCCGAACCAGTTTCGATGAAGCTCCTGTCATCCATCACCGTTCACGACGAAACCGTATAACCGCGATCAAAAACGGAAAACGGCTAAACGCAGCCATGATACGAGCCGACTGCGTTTAGCCGCATAAATATCGCCAACGCGACGATTGAGCGGTCTACAATGGCTCGGAAACAATGATACGCGGATCAGGGAGCATCCGTCAAAGGAAGCCCGTCCATCACCTATTCTTTCGTTCTCAGCCGACGGTCGCGCCGTCGGTGCCTGATGGCTTCGACGGGGTCGACGGCGCAGGCTGCGGGGTCGGTGTGGATGGCGTCGATGGGGCCGATGGCGCGGGCGTGGTGGTTCTTCCGGTGGTTCCCCCGTAGGTCCGGCCGGTGGTGCCGCCATACGTGGAGCCGCCGCTGCGGCGCGTGGTCTGGCCACCCGTGGACGGCACGGACTGCTGGGATTGCCGCGCCTGCTGCTGCGCGGCCTGTGCCTGGGCCTCTTCTTCCTTGGCTTTGTCGTCGTC
>JAIJJM010000237.1 GCA_022728415.1 Collinsella sp.
ACACGTAGCCAGGCATGCACGGCAGCGAGTCACGCTTTGCGCCCACGCGTCTACGCTGGCATGGCCCTCGGCCGTCATCTCGCCCGCAGCCTGCGCCCAAAAGCGCTGCGTGCGCGCGAGCTCGGCTTCGAGCAGCGCCATCTCGTAATAGAGCGGGTGCACTGCCGCGGAAAGCGGCGGGAGCACGGGCACTGCCAAAGCCTCGCCTGCGGCTTCGCATTCGGAAAGGAGACCGCCCAGGTCGGTGTGGTTTTGCCACAGGGTTCCCAACGTGTCGCACACATGGGCGATATCGTTCTCGATTCCCAGAGCGTTGCGGCCCAGCATGCGCAGTCGGGCGCCCAAAACGGCGATATCGTCGTAAAACGATGCCAGGGCATCCTCGGCGCGGGCCGCAGCGGCGGCAGAATCGTGCGCAGAGGTGTCTGCACTGCCGCAAGCAGCCCCGTATCCCTCGTTAAAGTCGATGTGAAAATCGATGAGGAACTGACGGGCGCTCGGGGTGAGCTTGGCGTCCTCGGGCAGCGTATAGCTGGAAAAATGTTCCCGGTTGTACGCGCCGCGCAGCTCGTTTTCGGTTACATAGAACATAGGTGTCTCCTCCTTTCTGGTTATCGGTCACTCGTTGGGTGCGACGTTTCGCACCCAGTCCAATAATTCGTTCACGCCCTCGCCGGTTGTTGTCGAAAGGCAAAGTGCCATATCGACGCCGGCATCCACGAGCCTGGCCAGCCCTTGTTCGCGTTCCTCTTCGCTCAGCAGGTCGCACTTGGTAAGCACGCCCAAGCAGGGCTCGTTGAACGCACGGGCAAAACCGCTCGAGTAGAGCGTCTCGCCGCTCGCTCCGTCGATTAAAAGGAGCACCCCAGAAGCCTGGTTTTGCGACAACATGATCACGATGCTGTGCATCCAGTGGTTCTCGATATAGCTCCCCGGAACCTCGAAGCTGCGCGAACGATACAAGCAATCTTCCCGATGCTGATGGTCGGAGGGCTCCCCCTCCACCAGATCGGAGATCGTCGACTTACCCGAGCCGGGCAAGCCGATGATCATAAGGCGATCCCCCATCACGACCTCGTGACCTCGTGGGCACGAAATCCCAGGCCATCATGGAGAACGCGAACGACCTCCTGCATCGAGGTCTCGACGCTTTGCACGTCGCCCAAGACCACCACAGCACCGGTAAAGCGATCGAGAAACCCGATGCTCACCGGAGCCGCCTTCGCGGCGATATCGGCCGCGATAATGGAGGTCTCCTCCGGCGACAGCGTGAGGATGCCGATGGATTGGCCATGCGGCACGCCGATGCGGTCGTAGATATCCGGCGCGGGAGACGCGATGACGTGCGCCAACACGACTTCCTTACCGTCGACCGACTCTTGGATGATGCGCTGAAGATGCTCCATGCCCCACCCCTAGTGCCGAACGAGGCTGACCTTGAAGTCCGCCTCGGAGATCCAGCCCTCGATGCGGTTTAGGTCGTCCTCGGAAAGCGACGGGTCGCCTTCGATCTCGTAGTCGCGACCGAGCTGCGCGTACTTGCCCGCGCCCAGCTTGTGGTACGGGAGCAGGTCCACGCCGTCGAAGTTCTTCTGGTAGCGATACGGCGTGAAGAACTCGATCATGGCGTCTATCTCGGCCTTGTCATCGTTCACCCCGTGAAGCAGCGGCATGCGCACGCGCACGTTAAAGCCGTTTTCCAGCAGGGCACGGATGTTGGCGAGAATCTGCTCGTTGTTCACGCCGGTCCACTGCTTGTGCTTGACCGGGTCCATCTGTTTGATGTCGAACAAGAACAAGTCAACGTAGCGCGCGATATCAAGAATCGTCTCGGTCTTGGTGTAGCCGCATGTCTCGATCGCCGTGTGGTAGCCGCGGTCCTTGCAGGCCGCAAGCAGGGCGCGGGCGGCCTCGGGCTGTGCCAAGACCTCACCGCCACCCAGGGTCACGCCGCCGCCGGACATACGGTAGAAGTCCGCATCCTGGTCCATAAACGAAACCAGGTCGCAGATCTTGCGATCCTCGCCCATGATGGAAAGCGCCTTTTGCAGGCAGGCCTTCTCACAGGCGCCGCAGCCCAGGCACTGCTTGGTGCGGTCCACCACATGCTCGCCATTGACGAGTTGGTGAACCCCTGCGGGACACGCCTCGACGCACGTCCCGCAGTTCACGCAAGCAGTCTGCTTGAACATGACCTCAAAACCACGATGCTGACTCTCGGGATTGGAGCACCACTTGCAGCGCAGAGGGCATCCCTTGAAGAACGCGATGGAGCGAATGCCCGGGCCGTCGTACATGTTGTACTTCTGCGTATTGAAGATGCGCGCGCGGCGCTCGAGGCTCTCTTCCAGCTGCTCGCTCATGTGCGTCCTCCTTTCTGTTGGGGTTGCGCCCATTTGGGCTTGAGTGGTTACGTGCTTAGAGCTTGGTCAGCATCGTGCGGCTGATGATCTCGTCCTGAACGTCCTTGCACAGCTCGACGAAGAACGCGCTGTAGCCGGCGACGCGAACCACAAGGTCGCGATGCTCCTCGGGGTGAGCCTGGGCGTCGAGCAGTGTCTGGTTATCCAGGTAGTTGAACTGCATCTCGCCGTTACCGTACATGCAGGCCGTGCGCAGAAGCGTGACCAGGCCGTTTTCGCCCTCGGGGGTATCCAGCAGGCCGGCCATGAGCTTGAAGTTGTGCACCATGCCGATGTTCATGCTGTCGTTGCTCATCTTGGAGACCGACTTGATGATGGCGGTGGGGCCATTGTGGTCGGCACCCTGGGTGGGGCTGATGCCGTCGGACAGCGGCGTCCAGGCCTTGCGGCCATTGGCAGAAGCGCCGGTCATCTGGCCAAACGGGGTGTTGTTGGAGATGGACAGCGTGCCGTGAGACAGGCGCGAGTACAGGGTCTTGAACTGACTGTGGATATGCTCGGTGAAGTAGACGATGTCCGCCACGAAGTGATCGGCATAGTCGTCGTCATTACCGTACTTGGGGGCGTCCAGGCAGTCCTGACGCATCCTCTCATAGCCCTCGAAATCGGCCTTGAGGCCCTCGTTGAGCTCGCACAGCGTGTACTTGTGGTCGTCAAAGACGAGCTTCTTGATAGCGGCCATGGAGTCGGCATAGGTAGCAAGACCGCTCCACACAACGCCGGGTCCAAAGTTGTACATGGCGCCGCCGGCAGAGACGTCCTTGCCGGACTCCATGCAGCCCTCGAACATGATGGACATGAGGGGCTTAGGAGCCATGTCGCGATGCACGCGCTGCGAGATCACCGTCATGACGCTCGTCCACTTGGTGATGTAGTAGATGGTGCTCTTGACCGCAGCCTCGAACTCCTCAAAGGTGTGGTACTGGTCGAGGTCGCCTAGGTCAGGGGTAACCTGCTTGCCATACCACAGGGGCACGCCGTGGTTGAGCGTGAGCTCGATGGCGATGGGCCACTGGGTGTAGGAGGTGGAGGTCCACTGATACAGGCGGCCGGACTTCTGCGGCTCGACGCAACCCATCATGCAGTAGTCGCGCGCGTCCTCAACAGAAACTCCCTTGGCAAGCATCATCTTGATGTGCGTGTCGTCAAAGTGGCAAGCGGGGAAGCCCATACCGGAGCGAACAACGTCGACGATCTTGCGCAGGTACTTCTCGGGGCTCTTGTTGTGAATACGGCAAGCCAGGGAAGGCTGATAGATCTTGACGTGACGAACGGCGTCCATCAGCAGGTAGGTGAGGTCGTTGGTAGCGTCGGCGCCGGAGCGGGTCACGCCGCCGAGCGTCATGTTGACGAACGGCTGATAGCCGGCGAAGAACTTGGAAGCGTCCTCGGAGGTGGCCCACATCATCTCGCTCATCTTGATGAGCATGCAGCCGGCGATATCAAAGGCCTGGTAGTCGGTCAGGCGGCCAGCCTCTTTGTCGGCCTTGTAGAAGGGATACATATACTGGTCAACGCGACCGATGGACATACCGGTCTGGTTCTCCTCGACCGGCAGCAGGCTCTCGACAACCCATACGGACTGCACGGCCTCCCAGAAGGTACGAGGCTTGTGAGCAGGCACGTTCTTGAGGTTCTCGCAGATCTGCAGGAGCTCGGCGCGACGCTTGGGATCGCTGCACTCCTGGGCCTTCTGGCAAGCGAAGTCGGACAGGCGACGAGCGTAGATCATAACGCCCTCGGTGGTGTCGATGACGGACTTGTAGAAGTAGATCTTGTCCAGGTCCTCGGGATTTGCGTAGTCAAGGTGCTTGAGGTGCTCGCGAGCCTCGTCCTGAATGTCCTGCATGCCCTTCTTCATCAGGATGACGTCGTAGCCGGGGTTGGAGTCGCCGCCGCCGTTCACCTGGTGATAGGAGCAGTCGGAAACAAAGGACTCACCGGAGAGCTCCCAGCCGCCGCACTCACGGTACTGATCCTCGCAGACCTCGTCGAGCGACTTACCCTCCCAAAACGGGAAGAGCTCCTCACGCATGTATTTCTTGTCCTCTTCGGAAATGTAGAAGG
>JAIJJM010000238.1 GCA_022728415.1 Collinsella sp.
TTGCTGGGGGAGGGCGGCGAGCCGACCTTCCTGACCACCCAGCACGGCATGGGGCTGATTCCCGCCGAAGTGCGTGCTCGGCGGTCCTTGGGACCGGCTCCCCGGCGGTAAATTGGCGCTGTTATCAAACCGTTATGATGCGTGACACGGTATAAGTTGTGTCGAATGCAGGTTATCGGTACAATGTTTTTTGAAATTGTGAGCGCTAACATCCTCCCCAAGGAAGGGGATAACAACGCCGGCGCTCCAAGGCAAAGGAAAGATATGGCAGCAACCGACAACGCGGCCGAGCAGGCCGCCCGCATCGCCGAGAAGATTCGCGCTGGCAAGACCACGCTGGGCATCGAATTCGGCTCCACCCGCATCAAGGCCGTCCTCATCGACGACAACTTCCAGACCATCGCCTCCGGCGACTACAGCTGGGCCTCCCACTTGGAGGATGGTCTGTGGAGCTACACCACCGAGGAGATCTGGGGCGGTTTGCAGTCCGCTTACGCCTCCATGGCCAACGACGTCGAGACCGCCTATGGCGAGAAGCTCACGCACGTCGGCCACATCGGCTTCTCCGCCATGATGCACGGTTACCTCGCATTCGACGAGGCCGGCGAACTGCTGGTGCCGTTCCGCACCTGGCAGAACACCAACACCTCCGAAGCTCACAAGAAGCTCTCCGAGCTGTTCCAGTACAACATCCCCGAGCGTTGGTCCATCGCTCACCTGTACCAGGCCGTGCTCAACAAGGAAGAGCACGTCTCCGAGGTGGCTTACTTCACCACACTCGCCGGTTACGTGCACTGGAAGCTCACCGGTGAGAAGGTCCTCGGTGTGGGCGATGCCTCCGGCATGTTCCCGATTGACCCGACCACTCACACTTACGAAACCGCATTCATCGAGAAGTTCGACGCTCTGCCTGAGGTCGCAGCCCAGCCGTGGAAGCTGGAGAACCTGCTTCCTGAGCCGCTCGTGGCCGGCACTCCGGCTGGCGAGCTGACCGAGGAAGGCGCCAAGCTGCTCGATCCGTCCGGTGCCCTGAATCCCGGCATCGTGCTCGCCCCGCCTGAGGGCGACGCCGGTACTGGCATGGTAGCCACCAACTCCGTGCGCGTACGCACTGGTAACGTCTCCGCCGGCACCTCCATCTTCGCCATGGTGGTTCTGGAGCACAAGCTCAAGGCCCTCCACCCTGAGGTTGACTTGGTCACCACCCCGGCCGGCGATCTGGCCGGTATGAGCCACGCCAACAACTTCACCTCCGACCTCAACGCTTGGGTCGGCCTGTTCGGCCAGTTCGCCAAGGCCATCGGCCAGTCGGTTGATGCCGGTATGCTGTACGGCACCTTGTTCCGCGCGGCCATCGCCGACGACGTGGACGCCAACTGCGGCGGCCTGCTGAACTATCCGTTCCGTTCCGGCGAATTCCTGGCCGGTCTGCCTGAAGGCCGCCCGCTGTTCGCCCGCAGCCCCGAAGCCAACATGACCCTCGGCAACTTCATGCGCGCCCAGCTGTTCTCCGCGTTCTCCCCGGTCAAGATCGGCATGGACGTGATGACCAAGCAGGAGCACGTGCAGGTCGACTCTCTCGTGGGCCACGGCGGCATCTTCACCACTCCGAAGGTGGCTCAGAAGATTCTCGCCGCTGCCTTCAACACCCCGATCAAGGTCATGTCCACCGCCGCCGAAGGTGGTGCCTGGGGTATGGCCGTGCTCGCCAACTACCTGTGGAACACCAACGAGGATCACAGCAACCTCGCTGACTTCCTTGATGGTTTCGTGTTCAAGGACGCCCAGTCCACCACTGAGAAGCCGGTGGCTTCCGATGTGGTTGGTTTCGAGGACTTCTTCGCCCGCTTCACCAAGGGCCTGCCCATCGAGCACGCTGCCATCGAAACCATCAACCTCGAAGATAAGTAAGCCTTTCTGACCTCCCTCTATTGAGAGAGGTCCTTGAGATTTTGAAAAAACGTCCATCCATCACAGTGGAAAGGAAAACCAATAATGGCAACTTTGGCTGATTACGGCCCCGAGGTTCGCGCCGAGGTCAAGCAGGTTCGTGAGGTCGTCTCCAACCTGCACCAGCAGCTGATCAAGTGGAACCTGGTCGTGTGGACCGCGGGCAACGTTTCCCAGCGTCTGCACACCGCCGACCTGTTCGTCATCAAGCCCTCCGGCCTGCGCTACGAGTACCTGACCCCGTCCTCCATGGTCGTGTGCGACCTTGACGGCAACGTGGTCGACGGTGCCGAAGCCCCGTCCTCGGACACCGCTTCCCACGCCTACATCTACCGCAACATGCCCGACGTCTACGGTGTCGTGCACACCCATTCCACCTACGCCACCGCTTGGGCTGCCACTGGTCAGAACATCCCGTGCGGCCTGACGATGATGGGCGACGAGTTCGGCGGCCCGGTGCCGGTCGGCCCGTTCCGTCTGATCGGCTCGGAGGCGATCGGCAAGGGTGTCGTCGAGACCCTCAAGAAGTACCCGAAGTCCCCGGCCGTCCTCATGCAGAACCATGGCCCCTTCACCATCGGCAAGGATGCTGAAGGCGCCGTCAAGGCCGCTGCCATGACCGAGGAAGTCGCTCACACCATGTGGGCCGCCCGTCAGCTCGGTGACATCATCGAGATCGACCAGGCCGACATCGATAAGCTCAACGACCGCTACCAGAACGTCTACGGCCAGCACTGATTTGATGGAGTGTCCGCCGCGTTGCGGAAGGCTCGACGTACCTTCGTACGCCTTCGCCTTCCGCGCCTTGCGGGCACACACATCAAATCAGCGCTGACTCCGCCAGCACGGTGGTGTCTTGGCTCCCCTCTCTGAGGGGAGCCTCGGTCGGCGAATGAAACTTAAACAAACCCCCATAAACAAAGAAGTAAAGGAAGTAACCCTATGGTTATGGAAAACCCCTTCGAGGGCAAGGAAATCTGGTTCGGCGTTGGTTCGCAGGACCTGTACGGCGAGGAAGCCCTGCGCCAAGTCGCCATTCACTCCGCTGAAATGGTCGACTACCTGAACAACACCGGCAAGATTCCGGCCAAGATCGTCCTCAAGCCCACCCTGAAGTCCTCCGACGGTGTCAAGGAGTTCATGGTCGAGGCTTCCGCCAACCCGAACGTCATCGGCGTCATCACCTGGTGCCACACCTTCTCCCCGGCCAAGATGTGGATTCGCGGCCTCGAAGTGCTGACCAAGCCGCTGCTGCAGCTGGCCACCCAGCACCACAAGGAAATCCCGTGGGAGACCATCGACATGGACTTCATGAACCTGAACCAGGCCGCCCACGGCGACCGTGAGTTCGGTTACATCGTCTCCCGCCTCGGCATCAAGCGCAAGGTTGTCGTCGGCCACTACACCGATCCTGAGGTCGTCGAGAAGGTCGGCACCTGGGCCCGCGCCTGCGCCGGCTGGGATGCCTCCAACAACATGAAGGTCATGCGCTGGGGCGACAACATGCGTAACGTCGCCGTCACCGAGGGCGACAAGACCGAGGCCGAGCGCGTGTTCGGCGCCTCCATCAACACTTGGGCCGTCAACGAGCTCGTCGCTGCGTACGACGCCGTCAAGGACGACCAGGTCAAGGAGATCATCGAGGACTACAAGGCCAAGTACGACGTCGACCCGGCTCTGCTGGACGCCAAGTACGACTCCCTGTTCATCGCCGCCAAGGAAGAGGCCGCGATGGTCAACATGATGCGCGCCAACGGCTGTACCGCCGGCGTCGACAATTTCGAGGACCTCGGCGCTCTGCCACAGCTGCCGGGCGTTGGTCCACAGCGCTTCCCGTCCGAGTACGGCTGGGGCTTTTCCGCTGAAGGCGACTGGAAGACCGCCGTCCTCGTGCGCATCGGCGCCGTCATGGGCTACGGCCTTGAGGGTGGCGCCTCCCTCATGGAGGACTACTCCTACAACTTCACCGAGGGCGACGAGCTCGACATGGGCTCCCACATGCTCGAGGTTTCCCCGTCCATCGGCACCATCGCCAAGCCGAAGCTGGAGATCCACCCGCTGGGCATCGGCGGCAAGGCCGACCCGGTCCGCCTGGTCTTCTCCGGCAAGCCCACCAAGGACGCCGTCGTGGTCTCCATGTCCGACGTTCGCGAACGCTTCCGCCTGCTCATGGACGTCGTCGACGTCGTTGAGCCGCAGGGCTCCCTCAAGGAGCTTCCGTGCGCCCGCGCCGTCTGGGAGCCGAAGCCGAGCCTGAAGACCGCTGTTGAGTGCTGGATCACCGCCGGTGGTTCTCACCACACCTGCATGACCACCTCCGTCGGTCGTGAGGCTTGGGAAGACTTCGCCCGCATCGCCGGTGTTGAGCTCGCCGTCATCGACGAGAACACCACCGCTCGCCAGTTCGAGAAGGAACTGGAGCTGTCCGAGATGTACCACCGTCTCAACAACCAGCACTGATTGGCGGAGCGTATACCGCCTTTCCTCAGGTTCGACGTACCTTCGTACGCCCCTCGCCTTCGGACGGCGGTCTCCGCAC
>JAIJJM010000239.1 GCA_022728415.1 Collinsella sp.
AACAACACTTAGCGAGGAGGACCAGGCTCTGTTTCGCCAGTTGATGGCGGGGACTCGCAAGATTAAGCAGGACACGATTGTCCACCGACCGCAGCGTAAAAAAATCAGCGAAGTGCCGGTGAAACGCTTGATCCAGGAGCAGGCTGATGCCAGCCATTATTTCTCCGATGAGTTTCAGCCGTTATTAAATACCGAAGGTCCGGTGAAATATGTTCGCCCGGATGTCAGCCATTTTGAGGCGAAGAAACTGCGCCGTGGCGATTATTCGCCGGAGTTGTTTTTGGATTTACACGGTCTGACGCAGCTGCAGGCCAAGCAGGAACTGGGGGCGTTGATTGCCGCCTGCCGCCGTGAACATGTGTTTTGCGCCTGCGTGATGCATGGGCACGGGAAGCATATTTTGAAGCAACAAACACCGCTGTGGCTGGCACAACATCCGCATGTGATGGCCTTTCATCAGGCACCAAAAGAGTATGGCGGTGATGCGGCGTTGTTGGTGTTGATTGAAGTCGAAGAGTGGCTGCCGCCGGAGTTGCCCTGAGGAGTTGAGCGCGTTGCGCCAGGTACGGGTAATGGCAGGGGCGAATGCCCCTGCCTGGTGTATCTAAGGGCTACAACTCATTCAGTATGTACTGGAACCGGCAAGTAGAATCGATTGGCTGCATACTGCTGGTATCAACACGCACGACCATATCGTGTAACTGTTTGTCCGTTATAGGGTGTCGATTTGGCGTGACCGAGACTTCCGCCTTGTCACATCCCGACGCGGTAAAAGTTATCATCTGTGCAACCCAGCGGCAGTAACCACCTGTTTCATTCATCTGCGTACTGTCGCACAACTTCCCATCTTTCATCAAATACGTTGAAAGCGTTTTCTCAACCACACCGCCCGTCGACTGCAGGGTGAGCAGTTTTGACTTACTGACATAATTCTCATTCCATGAAACGTCATAAGGTTGAACAGAAACGGATGGACAAATCGTGTCGTGACTATCAGGCCCCTGATACGTCACGCCCCCTGGAGAGGCTTCAGAGTCATTCATAATAACCAACCATGGACAAGAAAAGTAAGATTCAATCTCTGCAGAGACAATAACCTCAAATGTATAATACCCGCAGTTCCACCCAGACGGTAATCCAGGACAACTTGCTTTGTTGATATTTTGATGGTAGCCAATCAGCTTAACCGAAGGGGCAGGAGGAGGACCACTCCAGCTCACATTTTGCAATATTTCCCCAGTCATGAGCCATTGACTACTTTTATATTCACCAACGTACACTGCGGATGGCATCATTATTTTTAAATTAAAAGTCGCAATATTACGCGAATCACCGTTGTAACCGTAGTAAACGTCAACGCTATGCCCGGCAGCCATAGCTTCTGTAGTAGCAATAAGCATGACCAGAGCGAACAACCATCGTAGTATTTTCATTTTAAATATACTCAAATGTCGCAGTTAAAGAGGCGGTAAATTCACCGATCGTCACATCACGGCCGCTTTTCGCCTGTAGCCAGGCTCTGAAATTGATATCGTTATTGCCATTGGTTAGCGCAAAGGTCGCCCCATTTGTATTGTTGATGGCAACCTGCATTCCGTCGGTTTTTTCCATGCCAATTCCCACTCCCTGAGCGGTTGATGACGTATCCAGTGCCAGAAAACCGGGTTGTTCGCTGTCTTCTACCCCCGTGAGCGTGACTTTTACGTTGTATCCCGCCGGCCCTTTGCAATCTTTCAGCTTAAAGACTACGGGTACACGAGCGGACTGGCCTGCAACGTTCAAATCCTGACGACTGACCGTGGGAAAGCGCACCTCTGCCAGATATTGGCCATCCACCACCAGCGCACAGGATTTACTTAATAAATTACCGGAGAAATGCAGATTATTATCTGCCGCGAATAACGTGCTACTCATTGCCAATATCAGCCCCGCTAACAGGACGTAACCACCGGACTGAATCATTGATTTATTCATTGATAATCCACCCGTAATGTTGCGTAAGCCGAAAAATTCGTATCGCTTAACACAGCATCACTCGCTTTTACCGGTACGGCCTCCAGCTTCGGCTTTTGCGTAAAATCAGTGGCGTTGATAGCAAGCGGAGTATTGAGTTTAAAACGCTGACCATCGTGCTGAAGCTCGATACCAAAACCGGGTACATCAGTTTCAATTGCTGCATCATTAAAACTGGTTTGTGTACCAGTCCAGGTGAGGGTCATCTCCCAATCTGGATGACGGGTCGTCGAGTCACAAGTGAGTTCATATGGCACCTCTTTACGACCATAGTTGCCGTTGATGTCGTCGATAATGAGATCGCGAAATTCGACTTCAATGGTTTTACCACCGCTGATGCTACAGGTTGGCGGTGACAATAATGTCCCGTGAAAGGTGATGTCTTCATCAGCAGCATGAGCTATGGCGCTACTGACACAAAGCAGGGTTAAGAAAGTCTTTCTCATTGATAGTCCACCACCATGGTCAAACTGGCGTTAAACTCGCCCGCAGCAAGTTGCGCCCCGCTTGCCTTCACAGGTACAGCCTTCAACTGTGGCTGGTTATTGATATTAAATGGCGTCCAGCTATTTTCACCGACGGCAAACAATGAGTTATCGGCGCTATTTTCTATCCGAATGCCCAGCCCGGTGATATTGGTACTGAGTACCGTTTCGCCGTTAATCGTTGAGGTATTGCCCTTAAGTTGCATCCGCAAGTCGTTAGCAAGACTGTTTGTGCAGTTCAACGTGTATTTCGCATCTTGCCGATAATTGGTGCCATCAACGTTATCAGCAATCATATTGCCGAACTCTACCTGGCTGCCCTTGATTGAACAGGGTGGCGGAGCATCGACCAACACGCGCAGAATTAAATCCACGGGTTTACTACCAGCCATAGCAGATAAACTACAGACACTGCATACCAGCAGCCCTGCGCCCACTACAAACTTTTGACTCATAACTCCCCCCGTCATCAGCCTTTGCGGCTCTGCTCTTCATCCACCTGGCAGCTGTTGCCATTGCACTGGAAGAACAGCGGCATCCGTGCGCCAAAGTCGTTGACGTAAGTCAGCACCGGTACGCTATCCATTTTCACATTCAGCGGTACCGTGGTTTTCGGCTCAATGACCAGAGGCGAGAACCCTGCAGCTGGATTACCGTTTTTCTGCGCACTGGCGTTGCTGATAATCACGTAGTACGGCGTTGGGTTATTGACGGTAAATGCCTGACCGCTGCGGGTGAGCGTCACCTTGTGCTGCCACGGACTTTTCATACTGACCTTTTCCAGCGCCTTTGGTCGCCAGAACAACTTGATACGCGTTTGCAGCGCGATTTGCAGGGTATTGGGTTTGTTTGATTTTGGCGGGATCTCGCGCACGTTAAAGTAGAACATGCTTTCACGATCGGCTGGCAATTTGTTGATATCCGGCATTCCCTGCACTTTTACCTGCCCGTTCATCATTGAATCGATGCGTTGCACTGGCGGCAGCACAGTTAACGGCGAGGTGATCTTGTTACCCTTTTCATCTTCAATCCAGCTTTGAGCCAGATAAGGGAGTTTCGGATCGTTATTACGCAGCGTCACGCTGATTGATTTGTCGCTTTCATTAAATATCAAACGGGTACGATCTGGCGTTACAGACGCCAGGGCAGACAAACTGGTAGCGCTAAGCAGTAACGCCAGCGTCATAGCACCCAATTTGGCAGAGCAAAGTAAATCAGACATGGATCATTCCTTAATCACGTTATTGGTTAGCTGAAACAGAAACAGGGGGATCGGTGGGTGTCACCTGTTGCGTCTGCTCCTGAATGACAGGCTTTATGTCATCAGGAACAACCGGCGCGACGTTGCCTTTATGCTGGCATGGCAGTAACAAGCCGTTAAACAGATCGGCAGGCAGCGGGTCCGGCAGGTTGATATCGCAATGCGCAACACCACTCCAGAACACACTCATATGTTCGCCAGGTTTCACCCCAGCCAGATAGACACTACCGTCATCATCGACAAGGCCCACTGTCTGCTCGTTATCATTTTTTACTTCTGCGCCAAACGGTGGATGGCTGCCATCTTGTAAACGCAGCACCGCCATCGCTTTTTGACCACTGATGACGGCAAATTTGCGGTAGCCAATGGCTCCTTCAGTTAGCGTGGCTTGCACCACCGACTGGGTTGCTTCGGCGTTTTCCGGCAATTTGTTGAGGTCGATATACGCCTGATTGCGATAATAATTGTTAACGTCAGAAACGACGGCTTTACCAAACATATTGGTATAAACAGCAGCCCCGTTACCTTCCACCGGAACATCGGCAACGCCATCGGCATCAATCAGCAGGCGTGTCCCGCCCATATTCTGGGTACGGTGAAGTGCGCCGCCGTGGGTAGTAAGCGTTGCGCCGCCCTGTAACGACAAGCCCGCAGAGGTGTATTGCCCTTCATGGTAGTTCGCACTGAGGTCAACCTGCGCCAGCGAACCATCATG
>JAIJJM010000240.1 GCA_022728415.1 Collinsella sp.
CCGGTATGCATGCATTGAACGCAAAGGCCCTCGTCGACCCTCAGCAGCTCGACCGCCGAGAAGTCCAGCTTCTTCTTGGCGGCAGCTTCCGAAACGGCCCAGTCGAAGTCCTCGCGAGTGACGAAATCGGGCAGACGGATGCACGAGATGAAGTTGAAGTCGTCCTTCCGCGCATAATCAATCTCGCCATCGGCGCGGTCTTGCCACCAGAAGCCCTCGAGCGGAGGCACGACGAAGTCGAAATAGCCCTCGATTTCCCGCGGGCCCTTCTTCGACATCTTGATGGCATAGGCGACGCCGTAGAGCAGCGGCAACGCGTTCTGGTACTCGCCGCCTTCGGCATTGGGATCGCCCTTGCCCCGCACGGCAACGTAGCTCATAGGCGGAACGGTCACGACGCCCGGCTTGCCCGATGGCCTGTAGAGCTCCCTGAACTCCTTCTTGAAATCGTATGCCATCGCAACAAACCTCCCTGAGCTTGGGTTTCCGTCGATATCCGAACAAATACAGCAATGGGCGCGGCTTTGGAGGAAACCTCCCGTTGGCAGGTATTGTAACATAGAATCAAACGCGTGTTCTATTCCCATGCGATGACCTCTGCCGTCTTGGACGTGATGTCGTAGCACACCGTAGACGCTGATGGTGATGGCTATGCACGGGCACGGGCGCGCCGCCGCACTTCACGGCTTGTTTCTCAAGTATTTGGGGCGCACACGCGGCGTTCAAAAATGCGGAGCGACTCCGCATGGCTCGGGATTGAGCTGAGGCGCCCTATTTCTCGCCTTCCAGCAGGCTCACCACCACGATGCAGGGGCGATTGTGCTTAAGCATGAGCTCACGGTCGCCCTCGACGAGGTCGAAGAAGTCCTGGGAGATGGATACGATCTTCATCGGTTGTGCTCCCTCATACGAAGCGGGGCCCGCATCGCTGCAGGCCCCTACAGGTGGGCGATACTCTACGCCTTGCGGCACCCCGTCGCCCACGGAGGTTAAACGTACACGTAAGCCATACTCTAAAAGCCGTGGCTTCCGACAAGTAGTTTATACCACGAATCGTCACCTTCGATGCGCACGGCTCGCAAAATAACACTCGCTGGGCCGTCACCCCCGGCCGTTACCCTCCAATCTTCATTGGAGCCAGCAGATCAATTCATATAGTCATGGGGGCTTATCCTAAAGTAAATCAAATTTATACCCCCATCAGAAAGGCCCGTTTTGATAGGACCAGATCGCGGCAGAGAAACCGTGCAGGCGTGCCCCCATTGTTCTTTTTAAACTCACGGAATCGAAGATACGCAGGTAAATGGCCTATTCATATTATTCTTTTTCAACTCAGGGAGGCCGATACTGGCCGAACGTTCGGCGTGGATCAAACTCACCCGTGTTTTGGCCGTCGCGAGCGGTGCGGCTTTGCTTTCGGTGCCTGCCCAATCCGCTTGCCCGGCAAATTCGGAGCGTGGTCGGAGCGCGAATTGCCAGGGTCGTTCGGGGGGCACCCATTTCGATCCTCAAGTCGTGGAAGCATTCGTTGCCGCAATTGGGAGTGGCGGTACTTCAGAATAGTAAGACGCGCAATATCTCGCGAGTGCTTACGTTATCGAATCGTTAGGTGGACTGGTGAGCGGCCATGGGGATCTGCCTCCAGACGCCAGGCAATACGGGTCGCGGCTTGTATGAGTGCGGGATCATGGGACACCAACAGCAAGGCTCCGGGGTAGCCGACTAGCATACGTTCCAATGCGGTAATGGACCCAAGGTCAAGGTGATTTGTGGGCTCGTCCATGATGATGAGATCAGGTGCTTGAAGGATTCCTAAGGCAATCATAACCTTGCGCAATTCGCCGGGGCTGGTGACGTCTCCTTCGAGTACGCGGTCAGGATCGGAATTGAGTTGTGCCACGATGGAAAGGGCTTTGCCGCGTTGATGGGCAGGCAATTGGCGTAATGAGTCGAGAGCTGCCCGTGTCTCTTGAGTGTTTGGCTCCTGGGGAAGGTAGAGGGCCTTCACGTCCGCTGAAAGCGATGCGACGATCGTTCTCACGAGGGTGGTTTTACCTATTCCATTGTTGCCTACGATTCCGATGTGGTCGCTATTCCCGATATGCAATGGGGGGACTAGAAGGGTGCGACTGCCTAGGGGAATGGCCTGATCGGCACATCGAAAGAGGGTTTTTCGCCTAGCGGGTGCGACATCCATCCAAATGTCTCCCTCGTAGCGCTTCTCGACATGCATCGAGGCGAGGGTCTCCTCTGCCCGTGCAAGGCGCGAGTCCATCCGAGCCGAGAGCTTGCCCGCCACGCCGTCCTTGCCTGAGATGACGGCCATGCGAACCGTGCGCCGAGCGTCGTTGTCGTGTTTTGCAATGTTCTTGAGGCTTCGCTTGCCGGCGGTTCGAGAGGCCTCTTCGCGGCGCCTCTGTGCCTCTTTCTCGAGACGTGATTTCTCCTTGCGAGCTGCGTTTCTGGCGGCAATGGTTGAGTCGCGTTCCAGCGTCGCCTGGGAGGAGGCTTGGGAGTAGTTGCCGGGACGCATGGTTGCCGTTCCGTTTGCAACAAAGAGGCATTGCTCGCACAGGGCGTCAAGCAGCTCGCGGTCGTGGGAAACGAGCAAGCCGATTCCCGTGAACGCGCCGAGGGCTTTGAGAATGGCGTCTTTCGTGGTGGTATCGACATGGTTGGTGGGTTCGTCGATAGCGATCACGTCGGGCTCGCGCCACAACGCGCATGCGATTTGAAGACGTTTTTGCTGGCCGCAGGAGAGGGTGTCATAGCGCCAGGGCCAGTCGTCTTCAATTTGCAGGTCTCGTCGTAGCTTCGTTGCCATCTTGTTGTAGGAGAGAGCAAGGTCCTCAAGGTTTTCTGGGCGGTCAGTGGGGTCCTGGGGACAATAGGTAGCCACAAGGACGGGGGAGACGACGCCAGAGTCGGGCCTGGTCAGAGCGCAGACAATCCGTGCAAGCGTTGTCTTACCACCACCGTTGTCGCCTACGATGCCCGTCCACCCTCTTGGGAAAGTGACGGTAACGTCCTTAAGCGCAGGGGAGCTTGCTCCAGGGTGGGTGTATTCGATGTGGGAGAGGTTGAGCTGCATGATGCCTCCGTTTGGTAGAGCGCGGAAGGCCATGCGGCGCAGCAAGGCGGAATGTGGTGTTGGATAGTTGTCGGCGTGCGAGAACACGTGCGGTGCTGCGCCCGGGTTACATGGCTTTGCGCAAGCGTGAATAGGTTCGGGCAGTTTGGGGCATCGCTAGTTCTTCATGCACATATCCTCTCTCGTGCCGTCTCTTGCCAAAGGATCCGGCGGGTTGCTTTGTGGTCACTATATCAACCGAGAGGATTCTGTACAAGCAGCGTAAAAAAGCAGTCGAGAGGCTGACCGCTATGAAAAGAGCCCTCCTGGACACCCAGGAGGGCTCTTCCTTGTTCGGTGTGGCTGGTGATTTGCAGGCTATTTCAAGGCAAAATCGATACTCATTTTGCCTGGTTTATCACCAAAAGCAAACCTCACGATAATGTGCGGAATTACTCCCACTCGGTGGTTATAGTTTTGCCGTCTCGTCACTCCAGTTGCACCCAGTTTTCGGCGGCATCTCGAAGTGAGTGCCGCTGAATGACGCGACGTCGCGTTTCATCGGCTTCGGGGACAAAAGCTGGGACAACTTCAAAAACCATTTTCAAACTCAGAGTATTGAGTTTTTATTTTTGTCCCAAGGGGCACGGAGAGCCGCCTTTGGAGGCTCGATATCGCCGAAAAACGCCCGTTTTGAAACTCAACCGCCTTTGAGCCTGCAAACCACCAGCTTCAACAGTAAGTGAGTCGACGCGGGTGGCTTACGAGCCGTTCACAAAACCGCAGGCCACAGGTCTTTGTCAACGATAAGCAAAGTGAATAGTCTCAGGTGGCTTGCCCATGAGTTGGCGTAAGCCTGTTTAGCAAAAGGCTAATCGGACACGACAGGCCGCCCGCATGGCGACGGCGTTTCCCGTGCGGGCACAAACAGCCCTGCGTGCCCTGTCGCGCGATATCCCAATGCGACGTTCAGAACCCTACCCGCCAAGCAGCCACCTCGCGAAATTCAGCACGAGCACGCCCTCCCGGGTATGGGGCTCATGCCTCGTGCGAGTGATGAGAATCTTCGGGAATGCATCCCCGATGGATAGAATCGGCGCAATCTCCCTCTCGAGCGTCGAATCGGCGCCGATATCGTCGCTCACATACACTTTCCTTCCCGGTTTCGAAACTTGGAAGGCAGTATGCGCAAGGATGCGTCGAGGTGCGATCCCAGTCGTACCATGCCAGCAGAGATGTCGAGGCACATTCGTTCATGCTGCAATGCGGGCATCGGAGATGAAAAACAGCCCGTCGGGTAGTCATGGGCGTGCGGGAGCCCGCATCAGTAACCTGCCTCCTCGGTTGTCCCTTCTTTGCATGGTCGTCTACATAAAGGAGGAACCAGCCATGCAGATCAGC
>JAIJJM010000241.1 GCA_022728415.1 Collinsella sp.
GCTATAAGCGCGGAAAGCGATTACTTTTCGGCGATTTCGTGAAGCTTGGCGATGAGCTTGTTCGGAGCCTTGATCGCGGTCTCGGTGGAGACCTTGACGACCTTCTTGCCGGCAAAGCGCTCTTCGTTGGCGATCTTGATATCGATGGCGAGAATCACAATGTCCGCGTCGGCGATGTCCTGGGCGGTCGCGCGGTAGAGCTCATCGATAAAGGCGACCTTAAAGCTTGCCGGCGCATCGGCGACAGCGGCGGCACGCGTGCCGGCAACATTGTAGACCGCGGTGCCGCAGATGGCTGCCGTAAACGGGTCGCCGGCGCAGGCATACACGGCCAGCACGCCGCCCTGCGAACAGCCGCAGCCGGTGATTTTGGACATGAGCGGGCTACCGCCATGGGACTTGGCCACGGTCGTGCCGTCGGTGATCAGGTCAACCTCGCCCGAGACAACTACGGCGCCGCCAGTGTAGCGAGCGAGCGCCACGGCGGCATCGCGCGCGGCATCAACGGTGTCGGTGGTGTCGACACCGCGGGCGCGGCTGAGGTCGGCTGCCTCACCCTCAAGGTTCCAAAGGGCGGCAAGCGCGATGATCTCGGAGGCGTTGCCGCGCACGATGGCGGGCTTGTACTGCTTGAGCTCGTTTACCAACTGGGTGCGCAGGCTACCGATGCCCAGGCCCACCGGGTCGAGCACCCAGGGCTTGCCGGCGTCATGCGCCGCCTTGGCTGCGCGGGGAATCGTCTGCTCGTAGATGGGGAAGAGCGTTCCCATATTGAGATAGATGGCGCCGCCGCCGGCAACGAGCGCCTCGCCCTCGTCGGGCAGGTAGACCATGGCGGCCGATCCGCCCACGGCGAGCTGTGCGTTGGCGACAAAATCAATCGTCACCGTATTGGTGATGGAGCCGGCCATCGGATTGGTGGCGCGAATCTCCTCCGCGGCCTTGACTACGTTTTGCTTGAGCTGTTCCGAATTGATCACTGCACATGCCTCCTTGGCATAGAAAAGGGGCGCTGTGCATAGACAGCGCCCCTGTAAAGGCGGCATGCTCCCTACGCCAGCATTAACTGACAGGTTCAAAGGATTGGGCCCCATGTCCTCTCAGCCTTGTGGTTTGCACCGCCGGCACTCCTGCATCGAATCTGTTGCTCCCTATACTAACGCACCTGCCAAAAAGGGACAGGTTTATTTTGGCAGGTGGCAACTGGGATGCGGTATTTTCCCAGATAAAACCTGCCAAAATAAACCTGTCCCTAATTGGTAGGTCGTTACAATGGTTACGGTGAAAATGACGGGGGACCTTATGATTAAACTTGTGCTGACCGATATGGACGATACGCTGATTCCGGCCGGGCATGACGGCGCCAGCGACTACGCCATCGAGGGCATTCATGCCATGCAGGCGGCGGGTCTGCACTTTGGCCCGGTTTCGGGTCGCCAACCGTCCGCGATGGGCTGGATGTTCAAAAATTGTTCCGAGTGCTTTTCGACCGGTGCGTTCTGCAACGGCCAGGTCATGTTTGTGGACGGCGAGGTGGTAGCCGCGCATGCGACCGACAACGCCGCCCTGATGCGCTTGGCTGACTACTTGGAGCAAGAGACCGACGATACGTATCTGAAAGTCTACAGTCTGGGCGATGACTTTTGGAATAACGATGCCTATTGTGTGACGAGTGATCCCGAGCGCGTTCGTCGCGCCATGGAGTCGGGCGGCAACGCATGGCTCAAAGGCGAAGAGGCCCCGTGCCGTCCTGTTGTCGATGATGCCCCGGTATACAAGGCGAATATCTGGAGTGCCCGTTCGCGTGAGGAGCTCGCGGAGCTACGCGAGCGCGTTGCCGCTGAGGTGCCGGAACTCTCGCTCGTGTTTCCCAACAATCGTGTGCGCCTATTCGACATTCTTCCAGCAGATTGGGACAAGGGTTACGCTGCGCTGGAGCTGGCGCGTGCTTTGGGCCTGACGCTCGACGAGGTGGCCGTATTCGGCGATTCCGATAACGATCTGCCCATGATCGATGCCGTTCCCAACTCCGTCGCAGTCGCCAATGCCAACGAGGCCGTCACGGCTGCCGCGCGCTGGCATATCGGCGCTGCGGCAGATGATACGGTCGCCGGGGCTCTGCATCAGATTGCCGCCTGCGCCGCGACGGGGGAGATGCCGTCGTTTATGCGTCAGATGGACACAGCGGGTTTTGGCATTACGACCGTCTAGGGAGAAAGTCATGAAGCTTCAGCAACTCAGGTATGTTGTTAAGGTTGCCGAATGCGGCAGTATCACCGAGGCCTCGCGCCGGCTCTTTGTGTCGCAGCCTTCGATTACCGCGTCGATCCGCGATCTCGAAAACGAGATGGGCGTGCACATCTTTGAGCGCACCAACAAGGGCGTCATTGTGTCCGAGGAAGGCGAGACCTTCTTGGGCTACGCGCGCCAGGTGCTCGACCAGGCCGACCTGCTCGAGGGCAAGTACAAGGGAGCGTCCGAGCAGGTGCCGCACTTTAGTGTGAGCTGCCAGCATTATTCCTTTGCCGTTAACGCGTTTGTTGACGTGATCCGCGAGTTCGATGCCGCGCGCTACGACTTTACCCTGCGCGAGGAGCAGACTCACGAGATTATCGAGGACGTCGCGCATATGAAAAGCGAACTGGGCATCCTGTACTTATCCGAGCATAACCGCGAGGTTATCGAGCGCATGCTCGCCGCCAACGAACTCGTATTCGAGGGACTCTTCTGCGCTGCGCCGCATGTCTTTGTATGCGCCGACCATCCATTGGCGGACCACGCCAGCGTGACACTCAAAGATCTCGAGGACTACCCATTCCTGTCCTATGAGCAGGGCAGCTATAACTCATTTTATTATTCTGAGGAGCTGACCTCGACGTTTGAGCGCCGCAAGAATATCCGTGTGCGTGACCGTGCGACGCTGTTCAACCTAGTTATGGGCCTTAACGGTTACACGGTGTGCTCGGGCGTGATCAGCCATGAACTTAACGGTCCCGGTATTATCTCGATTCCGCTCGATGTGGACGAGTACATGGAGATCGGTATTATCACACGCAAGAATACGACGCTCACGCGCTATGGGCAGGCCTATATCGACGCGATTCGTCAGCACATCTAGGCTGCTGCGTCCTGCATGGGTCAAATCTCTTCATGGCAGTCCAGACTAATATAGGAAGAATCTATATCAAACTGTTATAAAGGTATATTATACGATGGCCATATGAACGCTCATACTTTGTCCCAGTAAAGCAACCAATGCAAAGGGAGATATCTATGAGCACTTCAATTCAACCGAACGCGCCGTTTCGCGCTGATATCGTCGGCAGCTTTCTTCGTCCGCAGGCCGTAAAGGACGCCCGCGCTGCCTATGCGGCAGGCACGCTTGATGCCGAGGGGCTTAAGGCCGTCGAGGACGAGGCCATTCGCGATTTGGTGGCAAAGCAGAAGGCCGCCGGCCTGCAGGTGATCACCGATGGCGAGTTCCGCCGCAGCTATTGGCATCTCGACTTTATGTGGGGGCTTAACGGCGTCGAGCATCGTGCCTCTCGTACGGGCTATATGTTCCACGATGAGGAGACTACCGCCGACACCGCCGTGGTAACCGGTCCCATTAGCGGCGAGAACCATCCGTTCGTCGAGCACTTCAAGTTTGTCAAGGCGCTTGAGGGGGAGGGCCAGGTCGCGCGTCAGACCATTCCGGCGCCGATTCAGACGTTCTCCGAAGTCACGCTCGACCGCTGCGATGGCCAGCAGGAGAGTCTGCGCGCCGTCTACAAGACCGACGAAGAGCTCGCCGATGCCATCGCCGCGGCATATCGCACCGTGATTGCCGACCTGTATGCCGCAGGCTGCCGCAACATCCAATTTGATGACTGCACCTGGGGCATCTATTGCGATAGCGACTTTGTGTCCAAGACCGGCATGAGCCCGGTTGACCTGCAAAAGGTGAGCGAGCTGGGCGTGGCGCTCAACAATGCCGCCATCGCGGGCAAGCCCGACGATCTGGTCATCAACACGCACGTGTGCCGCGGCAACTATCACTCCACGTATGCCTTCGAGGGTGGTTATGATCCCATTGCACCGTACCTGTTTGCGCGCGAGGATGTCGACGCGTTCTATCTTGAGTTCGATACGCCGCGCGCCGGTGGCTTTGAGCCGCTCAAGTACGTCGCTCCCGGCAAGAAGGTCGTGCTGGGCCTGGTGACCACCAAGGCGCCAGAGCTCGAGGACGAGGATACCATCGTCGAGCGCATCCGCGAAGCTGCTAAGTATGTGCCGCTCGAGAACCTGTATCTGTCTCCGCAGTGTGGCTTTGCCAGCTGCGAGATCGGCAACAAACTGACCGAGGATGAACAGTGGGCAAAGATCGCGCTGGTGAAGCGTATTGCCGAGCGTGTTTGGAGATAGCAGTACCGGTTACGGTCGGTGACTGTATGCCGGGGCTATATTTAG
>JAIJJM010000242.1 GCA_022728415.1 Collinsella sp.
ACCCGTTGCTGGTTGGTGACTACCTCTACGTGGCCGTTGGTTCCAAGCTGCTCAAGAAAAATGTCGACACGGGTGAGACCGTTGCCGAATCGCCTTTGGCGGCAAAGATCGATTCGACCTCGCGTATGGTATACACCGGCGGCGTGATACTCGTGCCGCTTTCGAGCGGTCGCCTGCAGGCGCTGACGGTTGATGCTCTGGCGACGGTTTGGGTAACCGATGAGTTGCCTGCTGGCCCCGATGGTGCTCAGCAGTCTCTTGCGTCCATTACGGTTCGTGACGGCTTTGCCTACTTTGGGACGGCATCGGCCGGCTGGTCCGACTCGAGCGACGGCTACCTGCTCTGCGTGCGCATCTCCGATGGCAAGGTTATGTGGCAGCATAAGAACGAGAACAGCAAGGGCTACTACTGGGCCGGCTTGGCGTTCTCGGGCAACTATGGTGTCATCGCAGATGATTCCGGTACGGTGAGTACGGTCGACCCCGAAACTGGAAAGACCGTTGCATCGCTCAAGATTGCCGAGCGCGTGCGCACGACGGTGCTGGTCGATGGATCGATCGCTTATGTCGTGAGCGCCGATGGTGTTTTGCATAAGCTTTCGGTTGGAACGGACGGAACGCTCTCCGAGCTTGGCAAGGTGACGTTTGGTGGCAGCTCGACCTCGACGCCGGTGCTGGCCAACGGCAAGATTGTGGTTGGAGGCGCATCGACCGAATCCTTTATGGGCGGTTATCAGAACAAGTACACGTATCACTACGGTCAGCTTGCAGTGATTGATGCCGAGACGCTTGCCGTGGACTATTCCATTTGCAAGGCGGACGGCAGCTATATTCGCCAGGGGACTTCGGGCGGCGGTGATGTAAAGTCGCAGCCGGTCGTTTCTGTCCAGAATGGCGAGACGTACGTCTACTTTACGTCCAACAACAACCCGGGCGGCATCTATCGCTACCGTATTGGCGACGACGAGGCCGAGCTGCTTTATACGCCCACGGCGGGTGACCAGCAGTACTGCATGGCTTCTATTTCGGTCGGATCCGATGGCTCACTCTACTATGTCAATGACTCGGGCAAGTTGTTTGCTGTCAAGGGCAATGGCCAAAGAGTCAACCGCTATACCGTGACGTTCGTCGCCAACGGTAAGGATGCGGCAATGCCCGATTCTCAACGCGTGAAGGAAGGCAGGGCGGCGACGGAGCCCTCGACTAAGCCGCAGTGCAAAGGCTACACCTTCGGCGGTTGGTTCACCGATGCTGCCTGCACCAAGGCGTATGACTTTAGCTCGCCGGTGACGGCCGACCTGACGTTGTATGCCAAATGGACCAAGCATGCCGTTAACCCTGGCGGTAATGGCGGTTCTGGCACTAATGGTGGCAACGGTGGCGCTGGCAACGGTTCCGGTGCTGGCGCTGGCGCTGGTTCCAGCTCCGGCACGAAGGGCCAGCAGGCTGGCGGCGCTGTCGCCCCGGGTCATAAGCCGACGACCAAGACGACGGTGTCGACCAAGACCGAGACCAAGGACAACAAGTCCGACAAGAAGGACTCCGATAAGTCCGATAAGAAGGACGAGAAGAATTCTGACAAGAAGTCTGACAAGAAGGACAGCAAGTCCGACAAGAAGTCCGATACGGGTGCTGCTTCCACGACTGCTGCTAAGAAGTCCTCGAGTGTTTCCGAGCAGGAGACTGGCACCAACCCACTCGCCATCGTCGGCGTAGCGGCCGGCGTGATCGGTCTCGCTGTCATCGGCGTGTTCGTGTTTACCAAGCGTCGGTAGGTGAGGGCTGTGTCCAATAAGCCTCAGGACGCCGAGTCCAAGCAGTCCGACTCGTCGTTCATCCAGCTCGACGATGTAAAGCAAAAGGGCGCCGCTTCGGCGGCGTCCGCCCCTCGGCGAAAGGCGCTACTTGGCGTTCTGACTGCCGCGTGCACCATTCTGATCGTCGTCTCGCTGGGTTTCGTCCATCCTTCCACAAGCGGTGCTTGGTCCATCAACTGGATCATTCAGACCGTGACGGGGGAGAGCGTCGTCGCCAAGGACACCAAGGCGTCTGGCTCGACTACGACTTTGGGCGAGGCCAGTTCCGAGGACTCCAAGTCATCGAATGATGCAAAAGACGAGCCCAAGGGTTCGAACGATGCCAAGGATGATTCCGAGTCTTCGGACAAGAAGTCGGACAAAAACTCTGATAGCAAGAGCTCCGAAGGCAAGGATGGCAAGAAGTCTGGCGATACATCCGCTGCCCAAAATACGGGAGCCGGTGATACTTCCAATGTGTCTGGCGGTGTTTCTTCGGGCGGTGGCCAGTCGTCTGATGGAGCCTCATCCTCTAATGGTGGAAACGCCTCCTCGGGCGGACAGGGCGGCTCGCAGGAGTCCAACTACGTTACGGTGACGGTTTCGGTCACATCGAGCGCCGTGGGCAATCCTGTGTCTTCTGGTGGCACCTTCACCTTTAACGAGGGCGCTACGGTCTACGATGCCCTGTGCGCCCTAGGCCTTTCTGTGAATGCGCACGGCTCATCGTACGGCACGTATGTCGCCGCCATTGGCGGTCTGGCCGAGAAGGAGCATGGCAGCACGAGCGGTTGGATGTACTCCGTCAACGGTGTGACGCCCATGACGGCGTGCAGTAACTACGTTCTCTCCAATGGCGACAACGTCGTTTGGTACTACGTAACGGGCTAAATGCCTCGACATAGCGCGCCAGACGGGCGGTTCGGACAAACATCCGGGCCGCCCGTTTTTAACGCGAATGGGACTAGGTCGCCAGGTCTCTCGACAAACAAAAAACCGGTTAGAACGAGAATTCCAACCGGTTATACCTTTAAGCAACTGTCGAACAAACTACGACTGCGCGCCCTCGAGGAAAAAGCGACGGCTAAAGTAGTTGTACCAGGTGACCAGGAACGTGGCGATGGCCTTCATGGCCTGGTAGCCGATGCTCAAAAAAGTGACACCCACAAACATGTACAGGTCGTTGAGACCCAGGCCAATCACCGACAGGATGGTGAAGATCGTAAACTCGCGCTTGCGGCTCATGCCCTCGCGGTGGTCGAACACGTACTTCATGCTGAGCCAGTAGTTGACCACGACGGACGTGACAAACGAGATCGTGGTGCTCATCAAAAAGTCAAGGTGGAACAGCTCGACGAGCGCAATGAGCATGCCCCAGTCGATGCCAAAGGAGATAAGTCCCACGACAGCGAACTTGAGGAACTGCTTAGTATGAGGTTGTGCCAGTGCCTTGCGCACGTAATCACATCCAATGCGTTGACAAATCGAGCAGGGGATACTTTAGAGCTTTTGCAAGGGAAACGTAAGGGCTTTGCCAAGAACTATACGAACTCGCCAAATTTGCAAGAGACAATCCGCAAACGTCGCAAATCCTTCCGTTAATGAGCAAGGCCTACGAACAACGCAGCACTCGACGCACGTCGTCCGTGGGCCCCGTAGCCGTGCGGGAAAGTCGAGCTACTTGGTCTCCTCGCCCTCCAGGAAGATCTTGCGGGTCACAAAGTTGTAGACCATAACAAGCGCGGTGGCGCAAATCTTGGCGATATTGGCCTCGAGTCCCATGCCGGCGTTGAGCGCCAGCACGATACTGTCGTTGAGCGCCAGGCCGATCACGGACAGCACGACAAAGATGATGAACTCGCGGCGGCGGCTCATGCCCTCCTTGTGTGCAAACACGTACTTCATACTCGCGACGTAGTTAAAGATGAGCGAGACGATAAAGCCACTGGTATTGGCGATCAGGATGTTAAGGCCCAGACCGTAGTGGAGCAGATTCATGATGCCAAAGTCGATGACCGTGGCGACGACGCCGACGACGCCAAACTTCATGATCTGCGCAAGGAGCTTTTGCATGGTACCTGCCTTAGGGCGGCGCCGGGGCGCCGTGGGGATGACGAACTCAGCAAGTTTAGCCAATCCCTGCAGCCGGGGCTAGGCGCGCTTCTCGATAGCACCGTTTCTATATGCATCGAGCAGTTGGCGCAGGTCCTGGATTTGGCTGCGAATCTTGGCGCCGGTATCGGTATCGCTGACCATGCGGCGGCGGTCGGCCTCGTCAAAGCGGTTGGTCTCGCTCTCGATGTCCACGTTGCGCGTGAGCGCATCAGCAACCGTTGTAAAGGCCCGGTGCGACTTGAGGCGGCAGCCGCGCGAGCTCGAGATGAGTGTGTAGCCGGCGATGCCCGTCTTGGGATGGTAGGCGCGGCAGAAGCCGCCATCGATGACCAGCAGCTTGCCCTCGGCGCGGATGGGCTGCTCGCCCTTGGTGGTTTTAACGGGTGTGTGGCCGTTGATGATATGGCCGGTCGGCGAACATGCCATGGGGGTGACGCTGAACTCGCGCATGATGTCGTCGCAGACCGAGGGCGACTTGGTAAGCGTAAAGTACGGGTCCATCGGCTCGGCCCAGGTGCTCTTATCGGCGATATA
>JAIJJM010000243.1 GCA_022728415.1 Collinsella sp.
GTCCAGAAGCACCCAACCATGTTGGGCGGTGAGAATCGGCACCAGTTCGGGGTGATCGTTGAAACCGCTCACGATGTACCCCAAGCTCATGGCCTCACGCGGATGGGCGTGAATCCACCCATGGCATCCCGTATCGCCACTCCCACACGCCAAGATGAGGTTCGACGCCTCATGCAGTCCCGGCCACTTGTGTGACCGGAGTCTGCGATGATGCCGGCTGAAACCGCTCCAGTGGAATGGTTTGCCGCAGCGGACGCACCGGTATTGGTCGCGTGCGTCCACCAAATCCTTGACGTGTTGGGATGGGTTAGATCTGCCCATTCCCGTATTCGTCCTGGGGTTGGCTCCACGGGTCCGCAGGCTGCTGATACTGCTGTTGCGGTTGCTGGAAGCCCTGTTGCGGCTGCTGGAAGCCTTGCTGATACTGCTGCTGCGACTGTTGGAAACCGGACTGCTGAGACTGCTGGGCCTTGGGTTTCGCGCTCAACACCGCAATGGTGCGGGCCGCGACATCCCAATTCTCATACCGTTTCCCATCCTTTTCCGACACTCTTTTGGACAAGCTGCCGTTCACAAGAACCTTCACGCTCATGTTCGGCTGGGACTTCAACTGGCGAATCTGATTCAAAGCATCCTTCGCCTGATTCGACAAGGGACGCACGCCATAGAACTGAGGCTCCTTGTCAACCCACTGGTTCGTGTTCTTATCCGTGTAACCCGGATGGACGCTGACGTTGAGAATACTGGAATCCTGAAAATCCCTGATCTCGCCCGCATATCCGGCAAGCTCGATGCTTGGTTCTCCGGCCATTACGCATTCCTCCTGTAATTGTTGGTCTTGTGTTTCTCTTGGGCCAGCCTGTTGCAGACCAGCATGTGTGATTGGGCTCCGGCGCAATCAACGGCGCCGCATGTGGGGCATTGGGGGAGCGTGATCTTGTCCCCGTGAGCCCACAGGCATCTGGTGCACTTGCAGCCAGGTTTCGGTGTGAAGCTCACTGGAGGGCAGGCTCCTTCTCCTTGTTGCGGTTGTACGATTCGATGAATGTGGCCGCGTCCGATTCAGACAGTTTCCCGTAGACCACGTTGCGTTGCAGCACGCTGCTGATGAAACCGTTCTCCTGACCATCGGGAATACGCATGGTTTGGAGAATCCGGTCAATCGTCTGCTGCTGCTCGTCGGTCATGCCCTTGGTGGAACGCTTCTTGTAGCCGCTGGTCTCACCGTCATCATCCGTGGTCGCCAGTCCGAACGCGCCGCAAGTGCTGTAGCGTCGCGCATACGTCAACGCGGAACCGAGGGCCTGCATGACGCTCATACCACGCGAATCTCCCACCTCTACGGGGATAAGGCAATTACTGGCAATCCACTTGTCCGTGCCCTTCTTCTTGACGGCCGTATCCACATACAGGCGTCCGTCAATCAACTGGGTCGGCCATTGCAGCTCGTAGCCTTGCTCGTCCACATAGTTCACGACCTGAGCCAGGGTCGCATACGTGCCACGCCCGCCCTTAGCGTCCTTCTTGATTACCGCCATGATTCGATTTCCTCCTCTTCCTGAACCAATCTCCAATCGGGGAACGCGATCTCCTGCGGCACCTTCGACAGCCCGTAGCCACGCATCGCCTCCAACGGGTCGGGATACAGGTCACGGAACGACTTGATCTGCTTCAACGCCTTACAGATTTTCGGTTCCGCCAGTTCGGTGATGATGGGCGAATGCTCGTCAAACCGCCACACCCTCCAATCGAACGGCGGATTCTTCTCCTGCACGACGAACTCGAAACCCAATGGCCCCTTATATTCGGGCATCGTCAACCGGTAGAGACGCATGTAGAACGCGGCCTGAATGTGATACCCGTACTGCCAGCAGGAACGCTCGAACTCGTCCGGCGACTTCACCGTGGTCTTGTAATCACGGATACGCAGCACACCATCCGGGTCGGGAGTGGACGGCAACCAGTCCGCCTTGCCCTTAATCAACAACCCGGTATCAGGGTCGGCGGCGATCATCGCCACCTCCGGCTGACCGTCCAGCTTCGTGAAAAAGTCTCCAACCATGTCCCGCATGGCCTGAACCTTCTCCACATCATCGGCGGACAGCCACACGATGTCGTCAGCACCATACTGTTCGACCAGCCTGTCACGAAGAGCCTTGCCCTCCTTGGTACGCAGATTCGGTTTAGCCACAACCTGCGGGCCACTGCCCAAAACCATGCTGTGAGCCGCCTTGCCGAACTCCAACGCCGAAGAATACCCATGCTCACCGGTCAGGTAATCCGAATACGCCAACGGGCTTACCAGCATTTTCTTCAACGAAGTCTGGTCCACCGCGTCCAACGCGAAGTAATCGTCATCGGTCATCTGCTCGACGGTCATTGCCTCTCCTTTCTTGCTTTGAGTACTTCCTTGCCTAAAACCTTGATGGTGTCGGCCACCGAGTCGAGAAAATCGTCAACGTCCTCCACGTCGTAGACCTCTCCGTAAAGCAGGGAACGATACGTGCGAAACTTTCTATGCCGGACATCATTCGGGGTCAACATGAGAACCCCTCGACTGCATGGACAGTTGTTCCTCGCGTTCCATCAGGTGACTGTGACGCCAAGTACGCGACTTACCCTGCTTGTGAGAGGCCTCCGCATAATCGGCCACATGGTCACGGCCAACGTCTCCCACGACCTTCGAGGCCTCGTTCCAATCCGAGTACACGCGATCGTTCACGGCCACATACTTGTCCGCGAGATAACGGACGCAATCACCGAGATAACGGATGGCTCTGGCGATGGAGTTGAAATCAGATGCCATCAGTCGGCGTCCTCCGTGTTGAGTAGTCTCATACGGTCGAATGGGGTGAGTTCCATGATTGTTTCCCTCCACTGGGCTTGATTATTTGGTTGTCCTTCTACGCCGGTGCTGACACGTCCGAAACCCTTGTTTTGCTGGTTTTCGACGCAGGACGCGAAGGGGTTAAATTTTTCTGAGCGCCAAGCCGGGAGTCGAACCCGGTGCACCTTGGAGAAGTCCATGACCATTGGAAGGCTTCGTAGGTGCGGCACCATGCGCTTGGCTGCCACCGGACGAGGAAGTAAAGGAATAAAGAACCCCGCCCGGAAGAATCATTTGGGTTGGATGAGGGTGTTGGAGCCCTCGGGTGTGACGATCAGCTGGTCGGCGTTCTTCAAAGCGTCGATGTAATGCTGCCGGAGCACGTTGTCGGTCAGGGAATCGTTCAGCGCCTTGTTCGCGTCGGCCTCGCCCTGCGCCTTGATGCGCTTCGTCTCGGCCTCGACCTTCGCGGTCTCCTGCTCGTTCTTCGCCTTCTGCTTGGCGACCTCGGCGGCTTGGGCTTGCGCGTAGCTGTCGGTAATGGACTTCGGGTAGCGGATGTCTTGCACGGACACCTGTTCGACGGTCAGGCCGATGCTCTTCCATTTCGAGGTGAGCGCGTCCTGCACGGCCTTCGTGTACTTGCCACGGTCGGTGAGCATCGTGATCGTGTCGAACTTGCCGGAGGTTTCACGGGCCACGCTGCGCAGGTCGTTGCCGATGTAATTCTGCGTGAACGTGGTCTGCTTGCCGTATTCCGAGTAGAGCATTTCGGCGGCGGACGGTTCGAGCGAATAGTTGACCTGAATGTCGATGTTCGCGCTGGCACCGCTACGGTCGTTGACCGTGATCTCCTTGCCTTCCGCGCTGCCGCCGTCGTACTTGTAGTCGGTGTCCTTGAAGAAGTTGATGAGGTTGTTGCGCGTATCGTATTTGATGACCGACTGCCACGGCGCCTTCGCATGGAAGCCCGCGTTCTCCGCATGACCGGCGACGGAGCCGCCCATGTTGCGGATGACGGCCACCTCGCCTACGTCCAGCGAGTATAGGCATGCCGGAATCATCAACAGTGCGGCGACGATGATGGGAATGAAGCCGAAACCGGCTCCGTCGCCACCGTTGGCGAGTGCGACGGCTATCATGCCGACTCCGATGAGCAGGAGTATTACGGCGAGTATGAACCAGATCATTTTTGTGTTCCTTTCGACAATGCGAACGAGAGCATGACGGGCGAACAGCACATGAAGCCTGCGAGAATGCTCCACGGGCCCGCATAGGGTTGCAGTGAGAGAATCAGGAACCCGGTCGCCGCCAACGTCAGACAAGTGATTGTCTTCGTGTTCTCATGCCGGTGCCGGCGTTCATCAGGTGAATGCTGCCAGCCGGAGCAGTGAGCCCCATACGTTTTCCTGTTCATGGCATGTCCTTTCCTCGTGGCCGGACTCGGATTCGAACCGAGAACGTCCTTGCCGCCACCGTGTTTCTGGTTTCTGAGAGATGGATGACGAGTCCTATGGTGTGGCGGCGATGGTGCGTGTCCAGACACCCCGAAGGGTTCCGGCCGATGGTTGCCGCAGCAGATCGCAGTATGGTATTTATTTGCCTGTAGTCGAT
>JAIJJM010000244.1 GCA_022728415.1 Collinsella sp.
GTGGTGAAGTCTGTCTTAGTACTAAATCGCCATTGTTGTTCTATTTTTGCCAGAGATTTAATCTTATCGAACACCTCAGCTTTATTATCAACTTTCGTGACAAATTCGTAAATTAAGCCTTTAACTTCTTTAATATGAGAGCCGGGAAAAAGATCGCGGACAAACTCCCACAGCGTACGTTTTTTAAATAAATCCCCTTTGCCATCAAGAATATTTTCAATATCCTTAGAGTTTACATTATATTTCTTATTATTAATACTTACAGCAATTTTATCACAATATCCTTTATGATTAAGTCTCTCCTTATTCATTGCTTCTAAAAAAGGATTAGTATTAACAAAAACATCTGGTTTTAATTTAACGGCCATAAACCCTCCGGCGTGCAATATTGAGTTGTTTTGTTTGAAAAATAATAACTTCTATGTTGTTAATTAACTGTACTGCTAGTTAGGTTAGCAACAAGTGTTACTTATATTACCGGTGAATACTGTAAAAAATAGCTCATTATTTCCATTTTAACCCAGGGTGTTCACCCTGGATTTGCAATTTTTAGGGGGTTAACGGTACATTCCACGGGTTAACCGCAGCATCAGAAAATGAGCGTTTTTTTATAGCCGCTTTTATTGTCGAGGTTAAAATAAAGAGATTTTATTAAATTTTATCAAGGTGATTTATGGATAATCTTATTGGCACACCACCAAACCACGCACTTCCCCATAAGTATATAGACATGGAGCAAATGGAATATTTATGTCATCTCAATCGTTTTTCTAAATTACCTGACGATTTTTTGATAACTGGTCAGAGAGAGGACCTTTTTACATATAAATTTATTTTAGATGGCTCATTTTCAAATGAGCAGCATTTATTCCCCAAAGGAGAACTACAGAAGATACAACAGAGATTAAGTTCTCTTATGCATAAAAACATGTTTCATTGTTTTCATGTTTTTTTATTAAAACTATGCTCAATTGAGAGTATTCCACTCCCAAATGCCGATTACGCTTTCTTTGATGACGAAATGCCATTTACATTAACTGATGAACAGATCGAAAATATTTCTTTTTTAAACGCATATCACAAAGAAAAGAAAGGAAACAACGACATTGTTACATTTGATTTCATGAGTGCTGATCACCACCATAATTTTAGCACAACCATAGCTTTAACAAATGATAGCTTCCATATATCTTCAATAAACAACCATAATGCACAGGTTATACTCGATGAAAACTTCCATTTATATCCCTATGAATTACCAGAATCATCACAATGGTGTTATCAGTTAATAAAAAACATGATTTCTTTACATTGCAGATATAATAACAATTTCAAAATAAAAAAAACCTGTTGTTTTGATTTTAAAAATAAATCTTTTTGTAATGCCAGGTTGCAATATATAACGTTTATTGCATGTTTATTTTCACATGCAAACATGAAATATTCGACATTTCATGATGTTAACCTTGATATGTGTGAGATAAAGAATTGCAATTTTGACAATTCAGAGATGAATTTCATTTCGTGCGTCGGGACAAATTTTAGCGGTTCTACATTTAACAATGTAAAAACAACAACAGCGCAACTAATTAAGACACCAACAAAGTGGACGAATAATACTCTAAAATATTGGTTCTCCAGTTGTAATAAACGTAATATCATCTTCACTTTTAATACAATATCTGATAGAAATATGAAATTAAAAGGTATCAAGGATATATTACTGTCGTTGGTTGACCAAAAAGTCAATATTTATAGTGTAAGGCAAGAGCTTCTGGATTTTCTTAATAATGATTTATATAAAAATAATGGAGAGATTCTCTCTTATAAAGAATCAATAATGTTGTTTTGTGCTGTGTAGCCGAAAAATAGATGATTCAGATTAACTACCGCACTCTATGTTGTGTTTATATCCATGTCAGGTAACAGGTCATTTGTGAATCCTGACACCAGACTATGACTATCGCCCAGGGATAATCCACAACCGCTGGAAGTAGTCTCATTTCTGCAGGATAAAACCGTAGAGTGCGATTGCGATGAATAATAAATACAGGCTTATTATTCCAGTCTTTTTTATTGCGTTGGTTGTTTCAAATGGCTCGGTTAGTAAAATGCACCATTCGCTCGGAAAACTCAACATGTTGCACTCTTATACGCCGTCTGGAAAAGGCGTAGGAGTGGTATAACCATTTAATCGCCTCCCAACGTCAACGCTTACACATCAGCGACACTGGTTTAATTAAAGCATACCAAATTTCTGATGAGTAAGCGTCTTTTCGTATAACCTCATTGTCACAGGAACGACTTGATCCGTTTATTTATTCGCCATGTTATTCAGTATCAATTTTCTTAATAGCTTTCACCATATTTTCATTTTCTTTTAGCCAACTCCTGATATTTTGAACTACATCATTAAGTGTATTTTCTTGTTGATACTCTTTCTCCAATCTCTCTGTTTCATCCTTAAGATGTAGAATCTCTTTACTTATATTTGGTATTTTTCCATCTATCACCTTTATTATCCCCTTAATCTCATTAATTCTTTCCGCATCTTTTTTATCTTTATTGTCTTTATTATTTAAGTAAAAACCCTCTTTAATCAATTGATCCTTAGTATCGACTAAATCATTTCTTTCGACAATAAGTTTGGCATATTTGTCTTTTATATCGCCATAATTTTCCTTATTATAGTCATTATTTTTCTCAATTACCCACCGTAAATATTGCTCAATGCTAGAGAATAAATCGACTTTATCATCTACATATTTTGATACTTTCCTATAATCCCTGTAATTTATTTCCGTTCTTTCCTTAAATTCATTCAATGCTAAAAAAATCTTTTGCATTTTATCAAAATTATCATCTTCATGATTATTATTATAGTCTTTGTAAATATCCCGCAAATCATTAAAATTAAAGTGGAAGTGAAATCTTGCGCTGTTTGAAATAGCAGAACGATTTATTTTTAAATAGTTACGTTCATCGTAATGTCTTTGCCAAAAGAATCCAGTATAGAGGTTATGCATGAAATTCACTTTATCAATATCTATTTCATTGGCTATATCTTTTTCTATATTGTACAAAACATTTAATATAATATACTGGATAGCTTCACCATTAAGTTGATATTTTTTGCCTTCATCATCAAGATTGAAGCTACCCAGCTTGACCAACAAAGATTGTAAATATAATAGTTCCTTTTCGTAATGACTTATCGCATCCTTGCCATAATTATTGAATTCTTCTACCCATGAATTAACTTCCATTAAATTTTCCATGAAATCTGAAATGCCATTTTCAGCTATAGCTCCTTTCATGTCCATATAAACAGGAATTCTAATCTGGCTATTCGCAGCAAGATTACCACTTAACCAAGTGGTTGAAGGATCAATAGCACAATCATCCAATTTAATTCCATTGATTGACTCGCCCAAACAGGTTTTAAGTAAATTGCAATTACTAAGTTTTAAATATTTATCTATATCATCAGCAACGTATTTATCATTTATATAACGACCGCCACTCATATTAGGGAAAAGATTAACGTAGATAAGGTTTGAAATGTGTTTATCCAGATTAAGTTTACCTCCATCCTTTTTGAAATATTCTCTGGGATCAAAATCCAGTAAATCTTTGCGAATTCCATTTCGTTTGCATGTCATATCAGAGGAGCTAAAATCACACATATAAAAATGATTATCATATTTTAATTCACATCTATATTTGTGATAAAACGAAGTCCCTATGAAATCCATTTCAGCACCATTAAGCTTTGCTATTTTACAACATAACAAACTGCTTGCAATAATACTTGCATTTTTACACACTCCATTCAGAAGAGTACATTCATATACAAATGATTGCATAAACAGATATGCACCAACTGGCTTACCCACATTGGGATCTTGATTTACAGAGTATATTTTTGATGTATCTATGTTAAAATTTTTTATTTCACATCGATACAGAAAACACTCTTTAAACACGCCGTAAATAGGTATTTCATTATTTAGTTTTACTCGACACCTGGAGCTTATAAGTGACACATTCTCAAATTTACAGCCCTCAAAAAAACAATTTTCAAATACTGAACCATTAAGATTTTCGTAAGATATATTACCAGTGAATGTCACATTTTTAAAGTTACAATATTTTAAAGATGCCAGGGCTTCTTTTTCCAGTGCAGATAAATCAATTGTGATATTTTCAAAGGGGATTTTATTTTTTAAATATACGCTAAGCTTTTCATTATCATTTGGGAACTGTATTTTCAACATCCCTGATTGAAAAGCTTTCTCATCAAAATGAATATCATGCTTATAAATATCAAAACTGATTTTTTCTGAAAATAAAGAATGCATTGTCTTTTTTTCAGCATCAATATGATGATCTTGCGCATTAATATTTATTTTAAATACTCTACTAACAATAATATC
>JAIJJM010000245.1 GCA_022728415.1 Collinsella sp.
TAATAGATATTTAATCCATTAACGGAAACCAGCCAGTTCCTTTCGATGCCTGAATTTGATCCCATAGTTTATCCGGAATGGTTAATTCAGGAACAAGTTGTGGATTAAGGGTTGTTTGAATTTCATGGCTTCTACCTGATTCAGCTAAAGTCACCCATTCTGGATTTATCACCAGCCCTTTACCGATCGCAACAAGTGGCAGGCCAGTGGAAATTGCTTCTTGAGCCTGAGACGGTGTGCGTATTTTACCTGCAGCGATTACCGGCACTCTGCCTGCAATATGATTTAAAATCAATTCAATAGTTCGGGGGCCATTTGGCGACTCAACAGGGTAGCTATCGTTAATACTGACCAGCGAGGTATGTATATACGAAATACCGGATGCAATGAGCCGATCAAGGAGTTTATAAGTATCCTCTATCCGCAGCCCCCCTGTTGCAGATTCTTCAGGAGATATTCTGTAACCGATGGCAAAGGGCTTTGTCGCATATTCATAGACTACATTTTTTACTTCCTGTAATACGGCCAGCGGGAATCGCATACGTCTTTCGAGATCTCCTCCCCATCGGTCATTACGCTGGTTAAATAGAGGGGAGAAGAAATTCTGTAGAAGGAATCCGTGCGCACCATGAAGTTCAATGCCATCAAAACCTGCTTTAATCGCCCTTTTTGTGACATCTCCGAATGCTCTAATGGTTTCCTGAATTTCGTTTTCAGTCATTTCCCTGCTTTGTACCACTCTCTTCATAAAGTCACCAGATTTTACGCTTGATGCGCTGGCACTAATAACATCGTTATTTGGTACAAGCTCCGGGATGGCTTTATTACCGGCGTGGAAAATCTGCAAAATAGCCGGAGCACCGCCACTTTTGGCTGCCGCTGCTAACTTTTCAAGGCTGTTAATGAAACGGTCGTCATACGCGGCAAATTCATGAGTAAACCCAATGCCGCTTGGCGTGACATAGGTACATCCTGTTATTACTAAACCAACATTTTGTGAGCGACGTTTATAAAATTCGAGTTCTTGCTCAGAGATGGTTCCATCAGGATTCGCTGACCAGGTCGTCATAGGAGCCATAACGATACGATTACGTAGCTTTATTTTTTCTGTCAGCATAAAAGGAGAAAACAATGATGGGTGTTTATTTGTCATAACAATACCTCAAATGTTTATCTGATTTTGATGCGTATGTTTTAACTGGTTAGTTGTTGCCAGCTTTGGAACCAAGGTTTATGGCTTTATTTATAATTCCTTCAAAGGGTTTCTAATAATCTTAATAATTGAGTTGCTGCTTTTTTGTTTCTTTAATGAAATTTCTTTTTGAGTAATTTTATTATTGTTGTGTAGTCAATAAAGGATAAATGTCAGGGAGATAAGGAATCTCCCTGTAAGATTATTACAAATGTGTTTTATAAAAAGGAATTAATTTATCGAGTGCCTGTTTCACAGGTTCTGGCTTATCATACAGGTCGTAATGTGAATAACCTTCAACCACGACCAGCTCTTTATGTTTTGAGGCAGCGCGGCCAATAATTTCGCAGCCGTCACGGTAGGCACCAAATGCGCCCACTCTATCGCCCACCACAACCATTATTGGTTGAGTTAACAGGACTTCTGCAAGATGAAATGCATCCCAACCCACGGCAACAGTCTGATGTGAGAATAGCGAACGATTTACCCCATTAGGTGCACAGCCTCGTGGCGAACGATAATATTCTGTGGCTTCAAAAAGGTCTATTTCTGTTAATCCCGCTTCAAGAGCTGCATCCGGAGAAGAGGGGAGTAAATCATCTACGCGAAGTTTTGCGCCGTTAGCTTCGTCTGTTCTTTGTTGCGCCATTGCTTCGAGTGCTCCGATAGGATTAAACGCTGTAAATCCCTCACGCATAAGACGCCCGTAGTTTGCACCCGTGACAGTACCAATAGCTTTAATTCGACGTTCTGTCATTGCGGCATTAATGGCATATCCACCTCCACCACAAATACCCAGTACACCAATACGCCCGGCATCAACGTAAGGTAAGGTGGTAAGGTAATCAACGACAATGCTGAAGTCTTTTACTCGCATTGTTGGATCTTCCAGATAACGCGGTTCTCCACCGCTGCTTCCCTGAAAACTGGCATCAAAAGCAATGACGATAAAGCCAGCTTTTGCCAGGGCGGCACCATACACACTACCCGATGTTTGTTCTTTGCAGCTTCCAATTGGATGGGCGCTGATAATGGCAGGATACTTTTTTTCACTATTAAAATCGTCAGGGAAATAGATATCAGCAGCTATATCCCAGTAAGTATGTTTTATCGAAACAGTTTTCATTTCAAGCTCCGGGGAATTGCCTAAACAGATTTAAATATCATTTCTATTATCCGCAACTGGCATTCGTGTTCATGTCGAGAACGGCGTAATAGTATGACTTGTATTGGTTATCATCAATGGTCTAATATCTATCACAGTGTTAAGTTAAGGTTTACAATGATGAAAATAGAGCCTTCAATTTTGCCTTCTCTTGCCTGGTTTGCGCTGATTGTTCGTGCCGGCAGTTTTTCCAGAGCCGCTTCTGAAATGGGTATTACGCGGGCCGCATTGTCCCAGAATTTAAAATCTCTTGAGGAACGTCTTAACACCAAGCTGATATACCGTACGACCCGCAATATGTCGCTTACTGAGGAAGGACAGCGTCTGTATGAAGTGCTGGTGTCGGCTTTGGGGCAAATTGATGATGCTTTGAAAGATGTTGGTGATACCCAACTTGAACCTACAGGCCTGTTGAGAATAAATTCCTCCCGTGTTGCAGCACGGATGCTTGTTGAGCCTCATATTGGCGAGTTTCTTACTCGTTACCCCAAAACAAAGATAGAACTCATTATGGATGACGGTTTATCTAACATTATTGCGGACGGCTGTGATGTGGGCATACGTCTTGAGCAAGGACTGGATGAGCATATGACTGCCATTCCTGTTTCTCCGCTTATTAAACTGGTTACTGTGGCATCGCCAGATTATTTAAAAGAGCACGGTATTCCTGAAACGCCTCAGGAACTGAGTAACCATAATTGCCTTCGGTTGCGGCATAAAAGTAGTGGTGCACTCTCTGCATGGGAGTTTTCTAATGTTGCGGGGGGTAATGAAGAGTTCGAAATAGAGGTTTCAGGTAAGTATATTTCTAATGATGACGAAAGCATGATACGAATGGCGCTGAATGGAACGGGTATCATTCAACATCTGGATTTTGCAATCGCTGAACATATCAATGCGGGCAAGTTACAGCCGATTCTTGAGGATTGGGCTGTTTCATTTCCTGGATTTTATATTTATGTTTCATCACGGGTGAGAATGCCCTCTAAAGTTCGTGCTTTTATTGATTTTATGGTGGAGAAAAGAGTAAAACTCGAAAATTGATGATATGTGTAATTGATGGTTGCTCTGGGCGAATATCGGTAAGAGGAATAACGTAATCATTAGGACGCGTTTACATAATAAACTTTCTGATAATTAATACTTATTTTCTATACGGCCATAATATCAATTATCATTATCACCGGTAATGTGGTTAAAATAATAGCATCTATGCTCCCCCCTTCATGAGTGTCTGTGAAGAGGATGCTTCTACAAGGAAATCGCCAATGCTCAAAGAAAACTTCAACGAACTGCAAATCTTTCTTGTGGTGGCAAGAGAGCGAAGTTTTACCAAAGCAGCGGGCAAACTCGGCGTCTCTCAGTCTGCACTTAGCCATGCAATGAAGGCTCTGGAGGAAAGGCTCAACATCCGCCTCCTGACACGGACTACCCGCAGTGTGGCTCCCACAGAAGCGGGGGAGAGAATCATTGCCTGCCTTGAACCGCGTATTGACGAGCTTGAACAGGAACTGGAGTCACTTATTCAACTGAACGGCACGCCCTCCGGGAATATTCGTTTATCTGCCGGGGAACATGCCGCGCGAAGTCTGGTTTGGCCGAAGCTAAAACCTTTTCTCAGAGAGTATCCCGAAATCAATGTCGAACTGGTGGTGGATAACGGTTTTGTCGATATTGTTGAAGGCCGTTTTGATGCCGGGATACGACTGGGTGAAAATGTTGATAAAGATATGGTTGCAGTCAGGATTGGACCAGATATGCGGATGGCTGTGGTGGGAGCTCCGGCGTATTTTGCTGCAAACCCTGCGCCTGAAACGCCTCACGAGCTACAAAATCATCGCTGCATCAACATGCGTTTGCCAACTGCCGGTGGGCTTTACCACTGGGAGTTCGAGCGAGAAGGGAAACCTCTTCGCGTTAAGGTTGATGGGCAGCTGACGTGTAGTCCATTGCCAGAAAGAATTGATGCCGCGTTATCAGGGTTTGGGATCGCTTGTGTCCCTGAAGACATGGTTCAGGAGTATATAAAGTCAGGCAAGCTTATTCAGGTGTTACAGGAG
>JAIJJM010000246.1 GCA_022728415.1 Collinsella sp.
CATCGGTGCCGGCACGACCGGGTATCGTCTCACGCTACCGTATGTCGTGCCGTATGTCGGAATCCGCATACGTATACGCGCACGGCGCCGACGATGCGCGACGATCAACGCAATCGTCACTCCGGCGGCCAGGACGGCCACGCCACCGGCAATCACGTAAGGCAGCCACGTCGAGGCATGGGACGCGCCCTCTCTTGTCTGGGTACTTCCCGACTTGCCCTGCGTCTTGGTTGACGCGGTCTCACCATCGGCGGTGTTCGTCGCGGAGTATTGCATGCAGTCGGAGCCGCCGTCTGATCGGCACTGCTCCACCTTCTTCCACGCCGCCTGCTGACGCTCATACTCCCGCCCGATGAGCCCGGCCTCACACGGGACATTATCCGCCGCGGTGCCAACGCCGTCCGGGTTCGTCTTGCAATCCTGCGTGTACCAGTCCTTCAGATCCGGGTATTGGGCGGCCGCCTTCATCTGGTACTCCAGAATCGGGTTCACATCCTTGTACTGGGTCGGGTCGACCGTCAGCAGCGCATTCAGGTCCACCTCGCCGAACCCCCGCTTGCGTTCCGGGTCAATGACCGGCTTGCCCTTGCCGCTCTTCGTGTTGCGTATCAAAGACTGGATGATCTGGTTGCCCGTCGCGTCGGGCCACTTCTGCATGGCCAGCGCCAGGTACGACGACAACACCGCGGCCGCGGTCGACGTGCCGCCGTTGCCCGCGATATTGTAGACATTCGAAAGAGGATTGACCGGGCCTAATACGTTCATGCCATAGGACAGCACCGCCACATTGCCGTCCATGACATCCGAGGTGGAAGCCAGGTTCCCGGACTCGTCCACGCTGTTCACCATCACCACACCGGGGAAGGTCTCCATGCTGCGCGGGTCGCCGGTCAGATCATCCAAGCCGGGATTCATGTCATTCGCACGTCCTCCGACCATGACGACCCCATGACGCAGGGCATCCACATACCCGGCATAATCCGCGCTGACGAGATCACCTCCCTGGGAACGGTTGAGGATGCGAGCGTCCCAGTCCACCGCCGTCTTGACATCTGCACCACTGTCGCTTGTCGCATCACCCGCGAGTTTCTGATCGCAAGGTGTCACAGCAGGCCCCGCATTAACCGCCCCATCCGTAATATGCAACACGTCCGCTTTGGGCGCCGCCCCCATGATTCCGGGCCACTTCGAAGTGTAGTTGCTTCCATCACCCACGATCCATGCCAGCATGTCGGTGCCGTGCGAGGAGTAGTAGCCGCCTTCACCGGACTTGATCGTCGCGGTCAACGGCTTGCCGTCCACCTTGCACTCGACCGTCTTGTCATCCACGTTATGGAATCGTCCCAGCTTGTATGTGATCGAGGCATGCTTCAACGCGGGATAATCCTCCACCGCCTGCGAATCCAGCACCGCCACCTTCACACCGGAACCATCAATGCCCTGCTTCCACGCGGCAGCCACCACATCGTTCGCCACCGGCCAACGCCCGTCATCCGCCGCGAACGCGCCGGGCATCCACGCGCAAGGCAACACACACGCCAGCGCGAACGCGCACCCGGCCTTCACCCTCGACCAACGAGAAACCATGTAATCACTCACCTCTCCACCGGTAACGGACAATGACGCCAATCAACACATCAGATGTCGATGGTCGGCCGACCGATGGTCTTGTCGGATTGCTGCGGTTTGCTCGATGACTGAGGCGTATCTTCGACCTTCTGCTGCTCCACACGGGCCTGCATCCGGACGCCATCCTCGAACGTCTCCTGATATTCGGTGGCGTCCAGCATACGATTGGCGTAATCCTGCATCCACTGCGAGTACGCGTCCTTGTTGCCGTTCGCTGCGGTCTTGTACGCTTGCAGAGCACGATTGATATTCTCCGTAAACGACATACGCACACCGCCGGTAACGCCGATCTGCGGTGCCGCGGCGATCTGCCGCGCGCCCGCGATGAGCCTGCTGGCAAGCTGACGAGCCTGCTCCGAATCGAAATTGTACTGTCCCATACCCAGTCTTCCTCACTCCCCGCCTTTCACCGCCATCGAATGCCGAACCAAGGCGATGCAAAGAATTCCATGAGACGCTCGCCATTCCCTTATCGAACGGCGAGCGCTTCAATGTGCTCCTTGTGGATTCCCGGCAACGGGAACCCAAGAAGCCGAGCTGAATGTCAGCCGAAGAAGCCAGCGGCCCTGTGATCGCTGGCGGTGTAGCTCGAAGAGATCTGCGACGTGGCCGAAGCGATCTGGTTGAGGATGTTGCGCACGTCGTTCAGATCGGCGTTCCACTTGGCCTGAGCCTGCGTGTATGCCTGCTGCGCCGCGCCGTCCCAGTTCTGACGAAGCTGGTTGACCTTGGCGTCGAGCTCGTCCAGCTGCGCCTGGATGCCGTCCGCGCCGTGACGGATGTCGTTCGCCAAAGCCTCGACCTGCGCCGGGTTGACGGAGAAAGAACCAATAGCCATGATAAAACCCCTACTTTCCTGCTTGTTCCGTACGTGAATCTGCTTGCGGTCAGATCAGCTCAGCATGCCGGCGATCTTGGAGACGTTCTGCTGGTGCTCCTGCTCGTTGGCTTCCTGCTCGCGCTCGGTCTGCTGGAGCTGGTCATGAAGGTTGTTCAGCTGGTTGTTGATGCTCGTGGTCTTCTCGTCCCAAGCGTTCACCATCTGCGTGTATGCGTTCGCCGCATCACCGGACCAGTAGGCACGCATGGACTCGATCTCGGCGCGGACCCGCTTGATCTCGCCCTCGATGCCCCGCCGGGCCTCTTCGACAGCCTGCTGTCCCTGGCGAAGTGCACCTTCCTTCGCGGAAATCTGATTTGCCATGGCTCACTCTCCTTATTCTCTTCCCGGCTCACGCCGTCGTTGGATGATATTGCCGAGGAGTTTCATGATGAACCCCCTACAATCCGAAAGTGTACTCTCATGAAGCTTTCAGCAATACCCCCTTTCCGTAACATTTCGGTATACGGGCAGTGAACGGCGCAGTCGCAGGGGCGCGGCATGTGACGGCACGGTACATCACGCTGGACAACGTCCGCGATTACGCATTATGCAGGAGTTGTAAGACGGCAGATATTTAGGCGCGATAAGAGAATGGCTTGAAATCAACGATTTCGCGGCTCAAGTCACTGTACAACACGTATATTTTGCCCGTTTGCGGGAGTTGTACAGCGCCGTAGGTGCACAACATCTGCGTTTCGCTGATATGCGGGAGTTGTACAACGAATCACGGCAACACGGCGATACGGCAACACGACGACTCTGCCGCACCGCCGGTACATACTCATGCACGCGAAACGCCCTTCGCGCGAACGGCGGCCTTGCAGGCGCACGTTACGCGAAGGGCGTTTCGTATGGGTCGGTCGCGCCGTCTTACAGCGCGGCGTTGAAGTCGCGCACCTTGAGCGTGCGCTGGGAGGATTCCACATTGCCGCGCACGATGCGCTTCAGGGCGTTGTCGACATCCTCATGGTCGGCGAGCCACCGATGGCCGAGTTCGACCAGCGTGGCCGGGTCGGCGTAGTACGGGTACAGGCCCTCAAGCAGCGCCTCGGCCATGTGGAAGCTCTTGTTCTTCCACACCCAGTCGACCACGTCGTAGTACTTGGCGGCGTACGGCTCGGCCAGGTCGGGGCGCGGCGTGGCGCCGAACCCGCGGGCCACGGCCTCCAGCTGCATGTTGGTCAGGTCGGCGTTGTTGAGCGCCTCGTTCCAGGCCCATTCCTTCGCGGCGGCGTCGCCACGCACCGCGTGGGCGCCGAGCGCGAACTCGCGGTTCTCGGTGGTGTCGCGCTTGGCGAGCTGCGCGTCGATGCCGGCCTGGTCGATCAGCTTCACCGAGGAGAGCGCGTTGATGATCGTCCACGTGAAGTTGTTGTCGATCTCCAGTCCGGCCACGATCAGCGAGCCGTCGAAGAGGCCCTGCGCGTGCTCGGCGAACGCGGCGTCGCCCTCCTCGCCGTAGCCGAGGTACGCCGTGACGAGCTGGAACTGCTGGTCGGAGCCGCCGGGAGCGGCGATGACGAGCTTCCACAGCTCCTTGGCGACGTGCTTGACCACGTCCGCGCGGCGATCCGGCGCGGTGTAGTGCCACGCGGTGGTGCTCATGCAGCTCAGCGCGTAACGGAACGTGGTGGACTCGGTCTCGGTGGCGAGCAGCGCCAGCGTCGTGTCGATGAACTTCTCGGCGGCGAGATCGCCGTCACGGGTCATGTCCCACAGCGACAGCCACACGACCGCGCGGGCGAGCGCATCATCGAAACGCTGCAGGTTCGCTAGGGCGAACGAGAGCGAATCGGCGTCGAAACGCAGCTTCGTGTACGTCAGATCATCGTCGTTCACCAGGATGAACGCGGGGCGCTTCTTGCCGGCCGCGGCGGCGACCACGGTGGA
>JAIJJM010000247.1 GCA_022728415.1 Collinsella sp.
TTATATGAGTCGTCGATGATGCGTGCCCCGCTCTTGGCGCGCTTGATCTCCTGACGGTGACCGGTGATTGTAAGGCCCCTAAAGGCAGCATCGATCTGCACGGGCGTCACGCCCAGACGATAGGCGACCGCGGCGGCCTTGACGGCATTGGGCACGGACTGCACGCCGGGAATGGCCAGCATGGTATCGACCGTGTCGCCCTGACCAAAGTCGAGCGTAAAGACCGGATGGCCCTCGTCGTCGACGCGAATGTCGCGTGCGCGGACCTCGTCGTCGTCCGAGACACCGGCCAGCATCACGTCAATACCCGCAGGCCGGGCAAACGTATCGCGAATGAACGGTGTAAAGTCGTCCTCGCCGCCCAAAACCAGCAACGGCGAGAAGTCGCCGGCGGCGCACATGCCCTGGACAATCTCGGACTTGGCGCGGGCGATGTTCTCGCGGCTGCCCAGGATACCGATATGGGAGGTTCCGATCTTGCTCACGATGGCGAGATTGGGGTTGGCAGACTGGGACAGGCGCTCAATCTCATGAAAATGGTTCATGCCCATCTCGAGCACCAGAACCTCGGTATCGGCCGGAGCGGAAAGCACTGTGAGCGGCATGCCGATCAAGTTATTGAAATTGCCCTTCGTGGCCCAGACGCGATAACGCTTGGCAAGCACGGCGGCGAGCACGTCCTTGGTCGTCGTCTTGCCAATCGAACCGGTAATGCCGACGACCAGGCAGCCAAGCTCCAAGCGATATACATGCGCCAGGCGCAGCAAGAACTCCTCGGGGTCGTCGGTCAGCAAGATGGCGCATCCCTTGTCCTGCGCCAGCGAAACCAGCTCGGCATCGGGCTCGCGCGTCATCACGACGGCACCGGCACCCGACTCGATGGCACGGGAGGCAAAATCATTGCCGTCGACCTTTTCGCCGGGGAAGGCGACAAAGATCGTCCCCTCCTCGACCTGGCGCGAGTCGATAACGCACCCGCGGCATACCCGATCGACTTCTTCCGTCACGGTTCGGGCCCCCGTTGAGGCCGCGAGGTTGTTGACGGCGATCTCTATCATTGCAGCTCCCCTGTAAACCTAATAATGCTATCGGCGTATTGTATCCCACTGCCATGCGCGCGTGGTGCAGGGCATGTGAACACCCTTCAGATCAAACGGCAGACCACGCTCAAGACTGTAACCCCCTACTTTGTGCGCGGGATACCCAGTACGTCGAGCGCGTTGGCCATAATGGACTGGAATGGCACCGCGGCGGCATCCGAGCCACTCGGCGTTCCATCGAGCGTGATATAGCACAGCACCTTGGGAGATTGTGCCGGCGCAAAGCCCATAAAGGACGACATGTAGTTCTCCTTGAGGTAACCGCCGTTCTCGTCAGCACGCTCGGCCGTACCGGTCTTGCCCGCCACGTCATAGCCATCGACCGCACCGCCGACGCCCGTGCCTTCGGACACGACCGTCTGCATGCACGATGTCACCTGGGCTGCAGCGTCCTCCGAAATCACACGCTCGCCTTCGCCCCAGTCCTTCTCATCGCCCTTGCTGGACTTATAGAAGTGCGGAGTCATCATCACGCCGCCGTTCGCGATGCCGCCCACGGCACGCGCGACCTCAATCGGCGAGACGGACAGCGCCTGGCCAAAGCTCATCGAGCCCAGCGTGGCGCCGTCGTACTGGTCGCGCTCCTTGACGATGCCCAGACTCTCACCCGGAAAATCGACACCGGAGCTATGACCGATACCCCACTTGTCCACATAGGCGGCAAAATCATCGGCACCGATCTTGCGTCCCACCAGGACAAAGCCCACATTGGACGAACGGCGCATCATCTCGCGAACGTCCATGGTCATGGCGTAGTCACGCTTATCGGCGTCGGTAACGGTATCGTCGCCAACCTTAATGCTCGCCGGCACCGCAAACGACGTGTTCGAACGCACGGCGCCCAAGTCGAAGCCGGCACCGGCCACGAGCGTCTTAAAGACCGAGCCGGGCTCGTAGGCATCGGTAACCAGGCGCAAATTCATGTCCTCGGTCTTAGCGTTTTCCAGATCGGTCTGGTCATATGTCGGATACGAACATGCCGCCAGAATCTCGCCCGTCGTGGGATCGGTGACCAGGGCCGAGCCATTCTTGGCCTTAGTCTTTTCGACCGCCTCGGCCAGGGCGTCCTCGGCGGCACGCTGGATATTGACATCGAGCGTCGTCACGATGTCCACGCCGTCCACCGCGGCAACCTTCTTATAGGCGCCGCCCGCGATATAGCTACCGTCCCTCGCCCGCTCACGCACCAGCGAACCGTTGGTTCCGGTCAAAAGCTTGTTGTATTGTTTTTCGATGCCCGTCAGACCGTCGTTGTCCACGTTTACCACGCCAAGTACCTGCGATGCCAGGTTGCCGTAGGGGTACACGCGCTTCATGGCCTGCTCAAAGAGCACGCCCGGCAGGTTCTTCTTCTCCAGCGCCGCGGCATCGTCCTCGTCCACCTGACGTTTGATATACACCCAGGTGCCATCGGACAAAACGAGATCCCGACAGGTTTTTTTATCGATGCCCGTAGCTTTGACCAGTGCCGATACCGTCTTGTCAACGTCCTCGATAAGCTGAGGATTCACGGCGATGTTGCGGCATTCGACCGACGACGTCAGCACGTTGCCGTTACGGTCATAGATGGTACCGCGCTTGGCATACAGCGTCTGTGCAAGCAAGCGACGTGCATCGGCGCGGTCGCGTAACTTATCGGCTTCCACGATTTGATAGTCGGCAAGGCGAAGGATGCCCACACCCAAGCCAAGCCCGATGAAGCCCATGACGGCTTTACGACGGGGCAGCGGCGTGCCCGTGAGCCATTCGGTCGACGACGAGCTCTTGCGCGGTCTGGTGTTATGTATTTGAGGACCACTCGAGCCACGGAGACGCGACGCAGGGTCGTTGCCATAGGACGGCCTCGCATTGTAAGATGGCCGACCCGTTCCTTGATAACCAGAACGTCCCCGCGATGAGGGACGTCCAGAACCGCGACCCCCGTCGGATGCGCGGCGATAGTCATTTGTCATACTCAGCTACCGTCTTGTTACTGAGCGGCCGTGGTCGAGCTAGCGCCCGCGGCTGCATCCTGCGAAAAATCAAGTGTAACGCTCTCGCTGGGCTCCACCATGCCATAAGCGCCCGCAAGGTCGCGAATGCGCGTGTCGGCACCATAGACCGAATGCATGACCTCCAAGTCTGAGCTCTCATCGGTCGCCTTCTCGAGCGTGTTGGTAAGCGCGGCGTTGCTGTTGAGCACCTGGGCCGTAGCGCCGGCGAGCGCCACACGGGCGACACCGATCGTCATGAAGATAGCCGCTATGATGCAAAACGTTTTAAGAACGCTCATGAAAACCGGGCTTACCGCCTGGTTTGCCTGACGGCCCGCGCCCGTGTAGACATCAAAGCGCGGCGTGCGCTGCTCGCGGGGAGCAACAGGAGCCTGCGGTGTCTCACGATAGGCGGGCATGGCGTTCATATCATAGGCAAGTGCTGCGTTTGAGGTGTTGTAGCCCATGATATGCCGCCTCCCATCCCGAGTACGTTGGTAGTGTGTTTAAGCTTCGTTTGTGGTACGAGCGGGAGGTCCAATATCGCGCGGTCACGTCTACAGACGCTGCGCCACGCGGATCTTGGCTGATCTCGCCCGAGGGTTGCGCGCAACCTCATCGGGTTGGGCAACCAGGGGTTTGCGGGTGATGACCTTGAGTATCGGCACGTTGCCGCACACGCACACCGGAATCTCCGGCGGACACGTGCACCCCTGGCTCATCTCCTTAAAGTGGTTCTTTACGATACGGTCCTCGAGCGAGTGATACGAGATGACGCAGATGCGTCCGCCCGGGTTGAGCCACCTGGTGGCGGCGTCAAGCCCTCGCTCGAGCACATCGAGTTCGTGATTGACCTCGATGCGAATAGCCTGGAAACTTTTCTTGGCTGGGTGTCCGCCATGCCGACGAGCGGCAGCGGGGATACCAGCCTTGATGATCTCGACAAACTGACCGGTGGTTTCGATCGGCTCATGCTCGCGACGGCGCACGATCTCACGTGCGATCTGCGAGGCGAACTTCTCTTCGCCGTAGACGCGTAGAATCCGGGCGAGGTCGTGTTCGTTATAGGTGTTGATGACCTCAGCTGCGTTTAAGGTGTTGTTACCCGGATCCATCCGCATGTCCAATGGGGCGTCCTCGTTGTACGAAAAGCCCCTGCCGGGGATATCGAGTTGCGGCGACGAAACGCCCAAGTCGAACAGGAAGCCATCGACCCCGGGCACCTCGGCCGAGCAAAGCAGCTCGTCCAAGTCGCCGAAGTTGCCCTTCAACAGCTGGTGCGGTACGCCGGGAACCTCGCGGTCCAGGCGGGCGCCAGCGGCCTCGAGG
>JAIJJM010000248.1 GCA_022728415.1 Collinsella sp.
CGCCGTCGAGCACGGCGTCGATCAGCTCGTGCAGCGGCACGAGGTCCACGTTGACGAACTCGTCGTCATCGGGGTTGGGTGCATCGAACTCGAGCTTGGTGGCCAGGTAGATGTGAATGATCTCGTCACAGAAGCCGCAGGTCGTGACGATCGATGTCAAAAAGCGAATGCGACCGGCCCTAAAGCCCGTCTCCTCGTGCAGCTCACGCTTGGCGCAATCGAGCGGATCCTCGCCCGGATCGAGCTTACCGGCAGGAATCTCGACCGTCACGCGGTCGATGGCGGTGCGGTACTGACGCACCAGCACGATCTTGCCGCTCTCGGTAAGCGCCACGACGGCCGCCGCGCCCGGATGTCGAATCACATCGCGGGCGCTGCGGTGACCGTTGGGCAGCTCAACCTCAAGACGGTGGACGTCGAGGATCTTGCCCTTCCAGGCGCACTCCTCCGAAAGAATCTTCTCGTGCAACTCGGCATCGTGCGGGTCGTCATCGCCCAGCACCAGCATCGGCTCGTCGACAACCTCACCACCCGGCTCGTCCTCGGCGTGTCCGTACGCGCGGCTATCTTCCTCGACGATCTGCGCGTCCACGAGCTCTTCGTTCTTCTCGTCCATCCGTCTCATCCCTCTCGGACTTTAGGCATCCCAGGCGTCGCGGCCACGCAGCGCGCGCAGACCGATGTCATGGCGCAGGGTCTTGCCCTCAAAATCAATCTTCTCACAGGCCTCGTAGGCAAGGTTGCGAGCGTTCTCGAACGTGTCGCCCAACGCGGTCACGGCAAGCACTCGGCCACCGTTGGTCACGAGCTGACCGTCCACCACGGCGGTGCCGGCATGGTACACGGTCACGTTCTCCATGGCCTCGGCGTCGGCGATGCCGGTGATGACTTTACCCTTCTCGTAGCTGCCGGGGTAGCCCGCGCTCGTCAGGACAACAGCCACGGCCCACTCGTCACGCCAATCGAGCTCAGTCTGATCAAGCTCGCAGTTGGCGCAGGCGAGCATAACCTCGACCAGGTCGTTCTTGAGGCGCGGCAGCACGACCTGCGTCTCGGGGTCGCCAAAGCGGGCGTTGAACTCCAGCACCTTGGGGCCGGCGGGGGTGAGCATAAAGCCGCCGTACAGGCAGCCACGGTAGTCGATGCCCTCGGCAGCGAGCTCGGCCACGGCCTGCTCCATGACCGCCACCATGGTGGCGTGCTCCTCGTCGGTCACGATAGGCACCGGGCTGTAGACGCCCATGCCGCCGGTGTTGGGGCCACGGTCGCCCTCGAGTGCGCGCTTGTGGTCCTGCGAGGTGGCCATGGGGCGCACGGTCTTGCCGTCGGTAAAGGCCAGCAGCGAGCACTCGGGGCCAACCAGCATCTCCTCAATGACAACGGTGTTGCCGGCATCGCCAAAGGTACCACCGAAGCACTCGCGCACGGCCTCCTCGGCCTGCGAAAGCTCAGTCGCCACGATAACGCCCTTGCCGGCGGCCAGGCCGTCAGCCTTCACGACCAGCGGAGCGCCCTGCTCGCGCACATAGGCAAGAGCCGAAGCCTCGTCAGTAAACGAGCCATAGGCGGCCGTCGGGATGCCGGCGCGCTCCATGAGCTGCTTGGAGAACAGCTTGGAGCCCTCCATCCGGGCACCCTCGGCACCCGGGCCAAAGCACGGGATACCCGCCGCGCGGACGGCATCGGCCACGCCCGCCACGAGCGGAGCCTCGGGGCCAATCACCACGAGTCCGCATCCGTGGCTCTGGGCAAACGCCGCCACGGCCGCAGGATCGCAGTCGTCGAGAACCACGTTCTCGCCGCAGCTCGCGGTGCCGCCGTTACCCGGCGCGATGTAGAGCTTGCCGGCGCGCGGTGATGCTGCGAGCTTGGCTGCCAGAGCATGCTCGCGGCCGCCGCTGCCCAACAACAGGATGTCGATGGTTTGAGTGTCCGCCTTCAAGGGTGCCTCCTCTATGGATGAACGGCCCGCCAACCAAGCGGGCCCATTACAAGCAGATATACCCCTCAGCCGCCCATCCGGGCTGCGAAGGGGTATATCGCAATAACCGAATAGTGCCGATTACTTCCAGAATCGGTTGATGATCTGCTCGCGACCGGCGCCGACGCCGATAAACGTCACGCGGGTGTGTGCCAGATCCTCAATAAACGCCACGTAGTCCTGAGCCTCCTGCGGCAGCTCATCAAAGCTGCGGCAGCCGGTGATATCGCACTTCCAGCCCGGGAGCTCCTCGTAGATGGGCTTGGCGTGCTCAAAATGCACCTGGTGCTCGGGCACGCTCGTGTAGCGCTCGCCATCGACGTCATAGGCCACGCACACCTTGATGGTGTCGAAGGCCGAAAGCACGTCGAGCTTGGTCAGGGCGATGTCGGTGAGGCCGTTGACGCGCGAGGCATAGTTGGCGATAGGACCATCGAACCAACCGCAGCGACGGCGACGGCCGGTGGTCACGCCATACTCATAGCCTTCCTCGGTCAGCGTGTGGCCGGCCTCGGACTCATAGGAAAGCTCGGTGGGCATGGGACCCGAACCGACGCGGGTGATATAGGCCTTCATGACGCCCAGCACGCGGTCGACATTCTTCATACCGACGCCGGAGCCGGTGATGGCGCCGCCGGCGGTGCAGTTAGAAGACGTCACATACGGATAGGTGCCGTGGTCGATGTCGAGCAGCGTTGCCTGGGCACCCTCGAACAGCAGGCCCTTGCCCTCGTCGATCATGTTGTTGAGCAGCAGGCTCGTCTCGGTGATGTAGGGGCGCAGACGCTCGGCCATGGGCAGGCACACATCGCAGATCTGGTCCACGGTGTAGGTGGGCAGGTGGTAGATGAGCTCGAGCTCGGGATTCACGCGGGCAAGAGCGGTCTCCAGCTTGTCGCGGAACAGCGCCTCGTCCAGCATGTCCTGCATGCGCAGGCCGATGCGGGCCATCTTGTCCTGGTAGCACGGACCGATGCCGCGCTTGGTGGTACCGATATTCTTCTTGCCGAGCTTCTGCTCAAAAGCACCGTCCAGATCGATGTGGTACGGCATGATGACGTGCGCGTTGCCGCTGATCTTGAGGTTCTTGGTGGTGATGCCGTCGGCCTCGAACATGTCAATCTCCTCAAGGACAACCTTGGGGTTGACGACGCAGCCGTTACCGATCACCGACACATGGTCGGAATACATGATGCCGGAGGGCACCTGGTGCAGGCCGTACTTTTTGCCGTTGACGACGATGGTGTGGCCGGCGTTATTGCCGCCCGAATAGCGCACGACGGCATCGAAGTCGCCGGCGACCAGGTCGCAGATCTTACCCTTGCCCTCATCGCCCCACTGGGCACCGACCAAAACGGTTGACGGCATGTTTACTCCTTACATTCATGGACTGTCTACGCGCCACGCTGGCACGCAGAAGCACAAAACATTCCCAGTATACCCGTGCAACGGGCGCCTGTCCTACTCCTCGGTATGCGCCCCATCAAGCTCATAGAACTTGGTGGATGCCGGCAGGAACATCAGGTCGACGTCACCGATCGGGCCCGAACGGTTCTTGGCCACGACGATACGCGTGACGCCCTCGTCGGGTCGATCGTCACGCGAGGCCTCAGCCTCATCGGCGGAGCGGTCCAAGAACATAACGATATCGGCGTCCTGCTCGATGGAGCCCGATTCACGCAGGTCGGACAGCTGCGGGCGCTTGCCGGTACGGGACTCGACCTGACGCGACAGCTGCGACAGCGCGATGAGCGGAATCTTGAGCTCCTTGGCCATAATTTTCATGCCACGCGACATCTCGGAGACCTCGACGGTACGGCTCTCGGAGCGGCGTCCCGGCGGAGGGCTCACCAGCTGCAGGTAGTCCAGGATGATGATGGCCTTTTCCTTGTTGTGGAGCATGCGGCGGCTCTTGGCGCGGATCTCGGTCACCGTGGTGCCGGGCGTATCGTCAATCAGGATATCGAGCTTGGACAAAGTCTGCGTAGCCTCGTTGATATTGGCCCACTGCTCGGGGCTAATGCGGCCCGTACGGAAGTCGCTGATTGAAATCATAGCGTAGGCGCAAATCAGGCGCTGGGCAATTTCCTTGCCCGACATCTCCAGCGAAAAGAAGCCGACGGTATAGCCAGCAGCGGCGGCATTCAGCGCCAGGTTCAGGGCGAACGACGTCTTACCCACGGCAGGGCGAGCGCCGATGATGATGAGCTGGCCCTCGCGGAAGCCCATGAGCATACGGTCGAGTGACGGAAAGCCGGTGGGCACGCCCGCGGCCTGTCCACCGGCCTGGCACACTTCCTCGGCCTCGTTATAGGCCTCGACCATAAACTCGGTCAGCGTCTTGTAGCTCGACTTGACCTCGCGTGCCGTGACCTTGAGCAGCTTGCTCTCGGCCAGCTCCACGAC
>JAIJJM010000249.1 GCA_022728415.1 Collinsella sp.
ACTGGCCGGTCAACCGGGTCAGCGAACTGCTTCCGTGGCGCATAGCACTGCCAGCTGAATAACACATCCCCGTCAATACGGCCCTCGCTGTACGCTTACGGTTGATGCTGGTACTGTGTATTTCATCCTTCATTATGTGTCCTTGTTTTTTATTATTTTGCATTTCAGAAAATAACACGATGCATGTAACCCAGAAAACCGATATGTGCACGCGTAGTCACTTTCTGGCAGATTTCGGTCTCTGAAACAAAATACGAGGTGGCATGAAGCGGATTGTGGCGGACAGGGAAAGTGATTTGATTCCGGGGAAGGCGCTGTGCAGCAGTCTTATCCGGCAGTTTAAAGGGGGGGACGGAAACCAATGAGGCACTGGAGCAGATTCAGTGCAGAGGTGACCTGCTTTATCAAACTTAATTGTGACAAAATGGCGATTGAGAAGGTGCAATTGACTTATTCGGATTCGGTCGTGGCGAGGTGGTGACCCTGCATTCTGCTAACCGGGTTATGAGTCAGGAGTCAGCGATAGACAAAGGGACTTATCTGACCGGGCCCCTGGAAAAATGGCGGGAGAGAATGATACCTTCCTGCTGACGAGACCGGACTTTGAGATGACGAGCGATAGTGCGGCAGTGATGTACAGCCTGATCGGTAGCTGCAAAACTTAACGGAATCGAGCCGGAAACGTGGCTACGCCACGTGATCAGTGTAATCAACACCTGGCCTGCCAACCGCATGAAAGAGTTGTTGCCCTGGAACGTCACTCTCTCTGTAAACTAATTTTTACCCCACGTCCTTCACGGTGCGCTTACACTCTGGACAAGTATGTAAATGATAAGTTAAAAATAATCCGTGCATTTCCTGTGACGATATTAGTTGTTGGTAACGAAATCTCATTAGCGGATCGGAAATGCACTTAACCTAATACGTTGCCACTGTTCCGCCAGGAGTTGCAGTGGCAACGTATTCTACCGTCAGTGATAGCGTTTTGTTATTATCAGAACTGATAGTTCAGCGACATCCAGTAATTTCGCTCAGGTATCACATATCCTGTTGTTGATGATCCCGTCTGGAAGTAATCACCGGCATACAGCGTACTCTTACCGGCACTGTACAGGCTCACGTCACTGTAATCCTTGTTGAGCAGGTTATTCACCGCAGCATTCAGCGTCAGGGCATCCGTCATCTTCCACGACAGACCTGCATCCACCACCGTCCAGGCTTTCAGGTATTCTCCTTTCTCATCATACACTTTCTTCTGTACAGCGCTCAGTGACGAATAATTCTGGGTGAAACGTGGTGTTTTCCCGCGATAACGGGCACCCAGCCATGATGCCACCTCTTCGGTGATCTGCCAGTTCAGTTTCGCATTCACCATGTGTTCAGGGGTATAACTCAGCGGCGCACCTTTGTTATCACCATCACGTTGTTCACTTCGGGTCCAGGTGTAATTCAGTGACAGCGTGACATCCTCTGACCACAGCGGCAATGTGCCGGCAAATTCCACACCGTGCAACCGGGCCTTTCCGCTGTTTACATAGCTATTGGTGTTATCATTTATGGAATAAGAGACAATCTTGTTGGAGAAGTCAGTCATAAAACCTGTGACATTGGCATTCAGACCGGCGGGGTTATCGTAATACACCCCAGCCTCATAACTGACGCTCTCTTCCGGCTTCAGGTCGGGGTTACCAAGTAGATTTGTTTTTCCCTGCCCGGACACACCACTAATCCCTTTATGTAGCTGCCCCATTCTGGGTGCCTTATATCCCGTGGTCACACCGCCTTTCAGCGTCCAGGCATCTGCCACATCCCAGACCAGATATGCACGCGGACTGAAGTGTCCCCCGAATTGCTCATGATGTTCATAGCGGCTGCCCGCAGTCAGCGCAAGTGCATCCGTGAGATGCCACTCATCCTCAGCAAATACCGACCAGCTTTTCTGCCGGAAAGTTTCACCTGTGCTGGCAAGGACAACTCCGTCTTTCATGGACGAGCTCTGAAACTCGCCCCCCACCGTAACCAGATGAGATTCTCCCAGAGGGGTAAGCAGTAATGAATTCAGGATAAGGTTCGATTCCTTAAGCTCCCGCGGCTGACCGGCAAGCCCCCATTTGTCGCGCTTCAGTACACTGCGTACAAGCTCACGACCTTTATTTTCTGTCTCGTTCCAGTTCAGATACGATTTCCATGTTCCGAAGGTGAAAGTATGATCATAGCCAGCTGAAATTTTGTTTCGCTCATAGCGCAGGGTCCGGTCATATCCCCCCGTCAGACTCCCCAGTTGCCCATCCCGGTTATCATAACGCTGCCGGGTGGTATCCATATCAAACCAGAGCACATCCTGCTCCGACGCCTTCCAGTCAAGACGTGCACCAAGATTATAATTCTGTGACTCCGTGGGATAAGGAATACGCGTGGCTGCTGTATCGCTCAGTGATGTGACCGATGAACCCTGACGCTGTTGTGTGCTACCGCGTACCTGCAGGCTGACAGAATCATCCACAAGGGGACCACTGCTCCAGAAATTAAACTGGCTGCTGTTACCCCATTTGTTGCTTTCCTGCAGATTCAGCCCTGCATTGACGGAAGAGAGCCATTTGTCTGCATTCTTTCTGGTAATGATATTCACCACACCGCCCATCGCATCAGAGCCATACAGTGTGGACATCGGCCCTCTGATAACCTCAATACGCTCAATGGCGGCCAGAGGGGGCATGAACCCGGTATTCATGGCAGAAAAACCGTTGGGAGTCACGTCACTGCTTCCGCCCTGACGAACACCATCAATCAGTATCAGCGTGTAACTGGCTGGCATTCCTCGGATGCTGATTTCCAGCCCTCCGGTTTTACCCGTACCACTTTCAACATCCACACCCTCTACTGATCTCAGAGCCTCCGCCAGATCGTGGTACTGGCTGGACTGCAATTCCTCCTGGCTAATCACAGAAACACTGGCGGCTGCGTTAGTCAGCTTTTTCTCATAGCCGGATGCCGAGACAATCATCACATCCTCTGCAGCAGCTATGCTGCTGGCTGAAAATCCGAGACAGGGAATGACTACGGAAGCCAGAGTGGTTATTCGCATATTACTAATCTCCGATCATGTTAACCGGCAAGACAATACACAAATACAAACAATAATGAGAATAATTTATATTTGCCTTTTACAAAAAATAAAGATTATTGACAAAACTAAATATAAATAACGACTGCCTCGGCATGCCAGTTAACAGCTATCCGTATGGCGTGTTCGGTTTTGCGAATAAAAAATGGTTACTGTAGAAGCGGATTTCCACCACATGTCAACCATGAATGGTCAGTGGTGCGAGACGACTGGGATGATTTGGTCGATGACTTCTTCCGGCGAATACTGATAGAAACATTGAAATATTGTAAGAGAAAGCGTTCAAAATTCTGTGGCACGTGAAAAATTCTACAGCGTCATCACCTTATTCAGTGACCTTCAAAATAAACGTTTAACAGAGACAATCACCATTTGGATTGTCCGCTGAGGAGGCGAACAATTTCCTAGACAGCTTTATCATGTCAGCCCACATTGTTGGCGCTGACAATACTAAGGACAAACGATGGGGAAGTAGCTTTTTAGCGTTATTTTCGGGAGTAAAAAACGTGGTATCTTTCCGTATGTCAGTTGTATCTTGCTGGTATTCGTAGTCGTGATAAGGCATACAACGATATTTATCTTGACGTTAGTGAAGAATAAGTTGTTTTGTGATCTATGTTAATCTGGGATTACAATCCGGGCTTGATACATCGCATCACGACTTTTATTATCTTCAGAATAGAATATGTTACTCCCCGCTTTACAGGCTCAGGATTTGAATTACAAATTATACTTTTAAGTGAACAATAACCAGGGGTATTTCTTATTTCCTGAAACCAGGCTTGGCCCATTTCGGGATGAATTTGAAAAAACTCTTGACGCATACGATAGTGATGAAATAAACGAAACAAATTACGTCAACAAACTCAGGCGTCTTGCCAGACATGCTCCTGACATCATTGATATTCACGCTCATCTGGCATATGCATTTGCGCTCTTTATGCTGCAATTCTGGCGAATGTTCATTTACAGCGTCATCAGGATGCCGTTATACTCATTGATAAAATACTAACATATAACCCTGAGAATAATCAGGGAACACGCTGGTTACTGGGGGCGGAATTGTTACGTGCTGGCAAGCATGGCAGGGCTCTGTACGTATTGACAGGACATGTCAATGAATTTTCCCCCTACTGGTACGAGCTTGGGAAGGTGCGAACAAGTTCCTGATATGAGATCATCATATTCATCCGGAGCGCATCCCAGAGGGACATCATGAGCCATCAACTCACCTTCGCCGATAGT
>JAIJJM010000250.1 GCA_022728415.1 Collinsella sp.
CGTATGCGCCCCGGTGTTATTCGTGGATTTAGTGCCGTAATCAAACGACGATGTGGTTTTCGTCCCCAAATCCGTACTGGATGCGCTGGCGCTGTGGGTGTGCGATTTAATGCCGTCCTGTTCCTGAGACAATACGGCCCGGCCACTGGCGGGTTTGCCCTTGATTGTCCAGCCGCGCATATCTGGAATAACACCTGAAGGATAGGCAATAGCCAGTTTCGGATATGCTGCCTTATCAAACGTCTGCCCCTGCATGATTGCATAACCTGCAGGTGGTGTATCTGATGGCCACGGCAGCGGAACACCTGGCGGAAACGCTTCAATATTTGCCGAGCCGTCAAATTTTACGCCGTTAATTGTCCTTGCAGTTTGCAATTTGGTTGCTGTGCTTGCATTACCCGATAAAGATCCAGTGATACCACCACTCGCGTTTAATTTAGTTGCAATTGTAACATTGCCAGTATGGTTACTAATTATAAACGGCCTTAAGCTATTGTGCGTACCAAGACTGTTACCCGAATCTGTCAACATAAAATATGTGTTTGATCCATCATTTCGGATAAAGAATCCATAGTTGCCATAGGCAATACGCAGACCATTTGCTGACCTTGAAATAACCTCACCAGCAGCAGTTAAACCACCTGAAAGAGTCCCTCCAGTTAATGCCAATGCCCCAATATTTGAAGGGGTCAATGTGATATTTGCACTACCATCAAATGACACACCGTTAATCGTTCTGGCTGCCTGAAGTTTCGTGGCGGTCGCAGCATTACCTGTAGTGTTTTGATTACCGGTAGCGTTGACTCCAGGCAAGTTGATATCTGCCGATCCATCAAATGCCACGCCCCCAATCTTACGTGCTGTCTTGATCTTGGTCGCAGTATCTGCGTTTCCGGTCAAATTACCAGTAACACTACCACCAACTTTTAGTCCATTACCGATGGACACCAACCCTGATCTTAAGTTTATAGAGAATGGTCTTAATGAACCGATGTCTCCATTTTCCCCCTCCCCTTCATTAGTCGGAATAAGATGAAGATGATCTTCGGAACGCCTAAAAATAAGGCCAAAGGCTTGGTTGAATATTCGAAGAGCATTTATCGTGCTGATTTTTAACTGCCCTCCCATTGTGTCGCCAGTTTTTTGAACTGAACTATCTTTAACAGTTTTAACTGCCTTTGGCGTTGCCGCCAGCTTTTCACTGGTGCTGTTTGTTGCACTGCTGAGCTGTACTATCCCCTTTTTCGTCGTGCTCGCATCCTCCAGCGCCACGGCGGATGCAATATCCTCTGCCCGTTTTGCTGCTGTCTCGGCGCGCGTTGCCGCGGATTCAGCAGCAACTTTGCTCTGAGATGCAGCCGTCGCACTGCCTGCCGCCTCTGATGCTTTCGTTGTTGCTGTCGTGGCACTACCTTTCGCTGCTGACGCTTGTCTGGTCGCCTCATCTTTTGAAGCAGACGCAGATGATGCCGATGACGCCGCTGAACTGGCTGACGATGCGGCTGCCGCCTTAGAGGAAGCAGCATTGTCTGCTGAAGTCTTTGCATTTGTTTCAGAGGTTTTTGCTGCAGAAGCAGACCTCGCTGCTGCAGTGGCTTGCTCAGTGGCTTTGCCAGCCTTCGTTGTGGCTGTTGAAGCGGATGATGCGGCGCTTTCTGCCGATTTTCCGGCGGCGGTGGCACTGGCTGAGGCCTGCCCGGCACTTGTTGACGCGGCACTGGCAGATAATGCAGCCGCTGTTTTTGAACCTGCCGCAGCTGAGGCGCTCTGTCCCGCTGCTGTTTCAGAAGACTTAGCGTTCGTCTCGGACGTTTTTGCCGCCTTCGCGGAATTTCCTGCCGCCGTTGCCGAGGAAGCTGCACTACTGGCACTTGATGATGCATTCGTTTCTGAAGATTTCGCTGCCTCTTTTGAGGTCGCCGCACCCCGTGCCGAGGTGGCAGCTTCTGACGCCTTCGTGGTCGCTGTGGATGCAGAAGTGGCTGCCGATTTTTGTGATGCTGCGGCATTCGTTTCTGACGTTTTCGCGGCACTGGCGCTGGTAGCTGCCGCGCTTTTTGATGACTCTGCAGCAGCAGCACTTTTTGCTGCTTCACGGGTCTTTGTCGATGCCGTTCCTGCGCTGGAAGACGCTGACTGAGCCGACGACGCGGCCTGTCCGGCTGACGTGCTGGCGGCACGTGCTGAGGCTGCAGCATCGGTTGCATGAGTTGCCGCCTCGCTGGCTGATGCACTGGCATCGCTGGCTGATTTTTTCGCGGCTGCCGTATTCTGTGCAACCGCGGAGGCGTTACGTGACACCTCTTCCACCATCTGCTCAAAGCGGCGCAGTGCCTCCGGTCGGACATCATCCTCCGTCATGGCACCGAGAAAATCATTCAGCGTACCTGATCTGGAACCTTCATAGACGGTAATGGTCCCGGCATGTGAAGGCGGAAAACCTTCAACCAGCAGGGTGACGCTGTACTGACCATGCTCAACATCCATGCTGTAACGTCCGGCTTCATCCGGATTTTCAGAGGCCACCGTGTTCACCACCACCGTGCTGCTGGTTCGTCTGGCCTTCAGCACAATGGTGCAGTTCTGTACTGGTTTTCCTGTGCCATCTTTAAGCACGCCAGAAATTTTTACTGTCATACTTTTCCACCAATAAAAAAAGCCCGCAGCAGTGACGCCACGGGCTTCAGGACAGTGTAACTTTACGTTTCCTCAAACGCAGTTCACCCCATAAGGTGGATGAACCTGCGTATCATAACAATATTTACAGAAGATAAATCGGCGTCTGTTGTCAGAAACGGTATCCGATACCAACAATAAATGCATCCGTTCGCCAGTCGCCACTACCGGAACCTTCATAAGCAAGGTCAATGGTCACGGATTCGGCCGGATTAAACTGCACGCCAGCCCCCCACGCCAGAGACGTGTTGCTGTGGCGACCGTCATCACTTCCGGTCAGCACATCGTGCGTTTTCCCCTTGTTGTCAGTTACGCGGAGATAATCCCCGGAGAAAGTCGACACACGGCTGTAAGCCACACCCACCATCGCATACGCGCTGAACCATTCATTCACGCGTACAGACGGCCCCGCCATCACGCTGAACCAGCGGTTACGCACGGAATCTTCATGCCAGCGGGTATCGCTGTAGCGCGTTTTTTGCTCATCCTCAGCATTGGCATAACTGAAGGACGTAATCAGCCCCAGCGCGTCCGTAAACTCATACCAGTTATTTACCAGCCATGCTGACACCGAAAACTCCAGTGTCATGTGACCGTGACCGGCAGGCATATCAATAACACCACTGTAAATCAGCGTATTATCCAGCGCGGTACGGTTATAAATTTCAGCACCGTTTTTCCGCACTATCAGACGGCATGAGGAGTAAATATCAGTATGCTCTTTCTCATGTTTAGCGCCGCTGAATGCCACCGCCGGAATAACAATCTGCCGGTCAAACGGCTGATCGTCATAAACCCTGACGGTAATGGTTCCTGATGAACCAAAACAGCACAGCAGCACATCGCCCGGCTGCGCCTCTGTCAGTGCGACACGGTAAAAACCAGTAGCCTCCATATTGTCAAGATAGAGATTCTGACCGTGACGCCACCAGTCATCCCCGCGATGAAAATTCGGCATCTCAATCCCCGCCAGATGATAAGCATCCCGGAACAGCGTGTAACAGTCCGTCACCCCGTGCTCAAAGCGCCGCCCGGTGAGATGCGGCACACAGCGGAACTTATGAATCGCCCCCCGGCAGACCAGCCACCACGGCAAATCACTCTGCACCTGCAGCCGCCGGTCAGCCTCACTCAGCCAGGGCAGACCACCGGGGTGGCTGTGGACCAGCGCCACAATCTCACCCTGCATTTCTGCCTGCAGCCAGTCCTCCGGAGCCATCCGGAAATAATCCTCCGGCTCACCGGAAATATTCACGCCGGGAAAATATCTTTCCCCCTCCGGCGCTCTCACCACGAAGCCGCACGACTCCGCTGGCGCACATCGCCGGGCGTGCGCCAGAATCGCTGATTCTGTCTCTGTCATGGGATTACTGCGAAAGTTTGTTAATGGAAAGGAAGCCGCCAAAGTTGCCGACGTTATTGCGAAACTTACAGCCGCTCAGGCATTTGCTGCATTTATCCTTCGTGATATCGGACGTCGGCTGGTCATATTCATCCGCGACTGCCGGACCGTGATAACCGCACTCATCACCGCGATAGGTCCAGGTGCAGGTGTTGGCCAGCATGATACGCCCCGGAAAAACAGCGCCATCCGTTTCCGTCGGCGTGGACAGTACAAAGGAGGCACTCACCGCGCTCAGTTCGCTGCACTGCTCGATGCGCCAGCGGCTGAT
>JAIJJM010000251.1 GCA_022728415.1 Collinsella sp.
AACGATGACAAATCTAAAAAAGCGCGAGCGAGCGAAAACCAATGCATCGTTAATCTCTATGGTGCAACGCTTTTCAGATATCACCATCATGTTTGCCGGGCTATGGCTGGTTTGCGAAGTGAGCGGCCTATCATTCCTCTACATGCACCTGTTGGTGGCGCTGATTACGCTGGTGGTGTTCCAGATGCTGGGCGGCATCACCGATTTTTATCGCTCATGGCGCGGTGTTCGGGCAGCGACAGAATTTGTCCTGCTGCTACAAAACTGGACCTTAAGCGTGATTTTCAGTGCCGGACTGGTGGCGTTCAACAATGATTTCGACACGCAACTGAAAATCTGGCTGGCGTGGTATGGGCTGACCAGTATCGGACTGGTGGTTTGCCGTTCATGTATTCGCATTGGGGCGGGCTGGCTGCGTAATCATGGCTATAACAAGCGGATGGTCGCCGTAGCGGGGGATTTAGCCGCCGGACAAATGCTGATGGAGAGCTTCCGTAATCAGCCGTGGTTAGGGTTTGAAGTGGTGGGCGTTTACCACGACCCAAAACCGGGCGGCGTTTCTAACGACTGGGCGGGCAATCTGCAACAGCTGGTAGAGGATGCAAAAGCGGGCAAGATTCATAACGTCTATATCGCGATGCAAATGTGCGACGGCGCACGCGTGAAAAAACTGGTCCATCAACTGGCGGACACCACCTGTTCGGTGCTGCTGATCCCCGATGTCTTTACCTTCAACATTCTCCATTCACGTCTCGAAGAGATGAACGGCGTTCCGGTGGTGCCGCTGTATGACACGCCGCTTTCCGGGGTTAACCGCCTGCTCAAACGTGCGGAAGACATTGTGCTGGCGACGCTTATTCTGCTGCTGATCTCCCCGGTGCTGTGCTGTATTGCGCTGGCGGTGAAACTCAGTTCACCAGGGCCGGTTATTTTCCGCCAGACTCGTTATGGCATGGATGGCAAACCGATCAAAGTGTGGAAGTTCCGTTCCATGAAAGTGATGGAGAACGACAAAGTGGTGACTCAGGCGACGCAGAACGATCCGCGCGTCACCAAAATGGGGAACTTTCTGCGCCGCACCTCGCTGGATGAATTGCCGCAGTTTATCAATGTGCTGACCGGCGGGATGTCGATTGTGGGGCCACGTCCGCACGCAGTGGCGCATAACGAACAGTATCGCCAGCTCATTGAAGGCTACATGCTGCGCCATAAAGTGAAACCGGGCATTACCGGCTGGGCGCAGATTAATGGCTGGCGTGGCGAAACCGACACGCTGCAGAAAATGGAAAAACGCGTCGAGTTCGACCTTGAGTACATCCGCGAATGGAGCGTCTGGTTCGATATCAAAATCGTTTTCCTGACGGTATTCAAAGGCTTCGTTAACAAAGCGGCATATTGATATGAGCTTACGTGAAAAAACTATCAGCGGCGCGAAGTGGTCGGCGATTGCTACGGTGATCATCATCGGCCTCGGGCTGGTACAGATGAGCGTGCTGGCGCGGATTATTGACAACCACCAGTTCGGTTTGCTTACCGTGTCGCTGGTGATCATCGCGCTGGCAGATACGCTTTCTGACTTCGGTATCGCTAACTCGATTATTCAGCGAAAAGAAATCAGCCACCTTGAACTCACCACGCTGTACTGGCTGAACGTCGGGCTGGGGCTTGTGGTGTGTGTGGCGGTGTTTTTGTTGAGTGATGCCATTGGCGACATGCTGAATAACCCGGACCTGGCACCGTTGATTAAAACATTGTCACTGGCGTTTGTGGTGATCCCCCACGGGCAACAGTTCCGCGCGTTGATGCAAAAAGAGCTGGAGTTCAACAAAATCGGCATGATCGAAACCAGCGCGGTGCTGGCGGGCTTCACTTTTACTGTGGTTAGCGCCCATTTTTGGCCGCTGGCGATGACTGCGATCCTCGGTTATCTGGTCAATAGTGCGGTGAGAACGCTGCTGTTTGGCTACTTTGGCCGCAAAATTTATCGCCCCGGTCTGCATTTCTCGCTGGCGTCAGTTGCGCCGAACTTACGCTTTGGTGCCTGGCTGACGGCGGACAGCATCATCAACTATCTCAACACCAACCTTTCAACGCTGGTGCTGGCACGTATTCTCGGCGCGGGCGTGGCAGGGGGATACAACCTGGCGTACAACGTGGCCGTTGTGCCGCCGATGAAGCTGAACCCAATCATCACCCGCGTGTTGTTTCCGGCATTTGCCAAAATTCAGGACGACACCGAAAAGCTGCGCGTCAACTTCTACAAGCTGCTGTCGGTGGTGGGGATTATCAACTTTCCGGCGCTGCTCGGGCTGATGGTGGTGTCGAATAACTTTGTACCGCTGGTCTTTGGTGAGAAGTGGAACAGCATTATTCCGGTGCTGCAATTGCTGTGTGTGGTGGGGCTACTGCGCTCAGTGGGTAACCCGATTGGTTCGCTACTGATGGCGAAAGCGCGGGTCGATATCAGCTTTAAATTCAACGTATTCAAAACATTTCTGTTTATTCCGGCGATTGTTATTGGTGGGCAGATGGCGGGCGCAATCGGCGTCACGCTTGGCTTCCTGCTGGTGCAGATTATCAACACCATTCTGAGTTACTTCGTGATGATTAAACCGGTTCTTGGTTCCAGTTATCGCCAGTACATCCTGAGTTTGTGGCTGCCGTTTTACCTCTCGCTGCCGACGCTGGTGGTCAGTTATGCGCTGGGCATTGTGCTGAAAGGGCAACAGGCGCTGGGGATGCTGCTGGCGGTGCAAATAGCCGCGGGCGTGCTGGCGTTTGTGGTGATGATTGTGCTGTCGCGCCATCCGCTGGTGGTGGAAGTGAAGCGTCAGTTTTGTCGCAGCGAAAAAATGAAAATGCTTTTACGGGCGGGGTGAGTTGTTGTTTTCGGTTCCGACAACGGTTGCCGGGTGCAGCGTAAAACGCCTTATCCATCCTACGGTTCTGTGCTCGGGACCTGTAGGCCTGATAAGACGCGTCAGCGTCGCATCAGGCACTGAATGCCGGATGCGGCGTGAACGCCTTATCCGGCCTACGGTTCTGTGCTCGGGTCTTGTAGGCCTGATAAGACGCGCCAGCGTCGCATCAGGCAAAAAACGGCAACGAACACAACAAACACAGCCTCACCTGGCATCAAATTTATGAGGAAAAAATGAAATTACTTATTCTGGGCAACCACACTTGCGGCAATCGTGGCGACAGCGCCATCCTGCGCGGCTTACTTGATGCCATCAACATCCTCAATCCACATGCCGAAGTGGACGTGATGAGCCGCTATCCGGTCAGTTCTTCCTGGCTGCTCAACCGCCCGGTGATGGGCGATCCGCTGTTCCTGCAAATGAAACAACACAACAGCGCGGCGGGCGTTGTCGGGCGCGTTAAAAAAGTCCTCCGTCGCCGCTACCAGCATCAGGTATTGCTCTCACGCGTCACCGACACTGGCAAGCTGCGTAATATCGCCATCGCCCAGGGATTCACTGACTTCGTGCGCCTGCTTTCAGGTTACGACGCCATTATTCAGGTCGGCGGATCGTTTTTTGTCGATCTCTATGGCGTGCCGCAGTTTGAACACGCACTTTGCACATTTATGGCGAAAAAGCCGCTGTTTATGATTGGTCACAGCGTCGGCCCCTTCCAGGATGAGCAATTTAACCAACTGGCGAATTACGTTTTTGGTCACTGCGATGCGCTGATCCTGCGCGAATCGGTCAGCCTTGATTTGATGAAACGCAGCAATATCACCACCGCAAAAGTTGAACATGGCGTCGATACCGCGTGGCTGGTCGATCACCACACCGAAGATTTCACCGCCAGCTATGCCGTTCAACACTGGCTGGACGTTGCCGCACAACAGAAAACGGTGGCAATTACCCTGCGCGAACTGGCACCGTTCGACAAACGTCTCGGCACCACTCAACAAGCGTATGAAAAAGCCTTTGCCGGGGTGGTCAATCGCATTCTCGATGAAGGGTATCAGGTGATTGCGCTCTCCACCTGTACGGGCATCGACAGCTATAATAAAGACGACCGCATGGTGGCGCTCAATTTGCGCCAGCACATCAGCGATCCTGCCCGTTACCACGTAGTGATGGATGAACTCAACGATCTGGAAATGGGCAAAATTCTCGGAGCCTGTAAACTCACCGTTGGTACGCGTCTGCACTCCGCCATTATCTCAATGAACTTTGCCACTCCGGCGATTGCCATCAACTATGAACATAAATCCGCCGGGATTATGCAGCAGCTGGGACTACCGGAGATGGCAATTGATATCCGTCATTTATTAGACGGCAGCCTGCAAGCGATGGTTGCGGATACCTTAGGCCAGCTTCCGGCGCTGAA
>JAIJJM010000252.1 GCA_022728415.1 Collinsella sp.
CTCTCGAGCGTACGTTTGGGGTCGAGGCCCACGAGCTCCAGGAGCTCCTCGGCGCTACGGGTGCCGCCACGCTTGGTGAGCTGCTTCATCTGGGCGGAAATGAGCATGGAGGGGTTGAGCGAGGACAGGGCGTCCTGATAGACCATGGCGATATCGGTACCGCGCAGGCCGAACCATTCCTTCTTGCTCATCTTGAGCAGGTCGCGACCCTCCCAGAGAACCTCACCGGAAAGATGCTCATCATCGTCGGTCAGACCCATGATGGCCAGCGTGGTGATGGACTTACCGCAGCCGGACTCACCGACCAGGCCCATGGTCTGGCCAGGACGGACATCAAAGTTGACATGATCGACGACGTTGATGTCACCGTGGTGCTCAAACTGGATGCAGAAATCGCGGACCGAAAGGATCGGCTCAACGGACTCATCGGGCACATGGCGGTCGTTACGCTTGAGTTCGACATCACGCAGAGCGCCAAGACGGGCGGACAGGGACTGAGCCTGCTCCTTGTAGGCGCGAACGGGGTCGGAGACCAGCAGGTCGGCCTCGCGGCGCTTGGAGGAGTCGGTCGGATCCAGGGCGGCGGAGGGAGCGGCGGCCATGGCGTCGGTAATGCCCTCGGACAGGATGTTGAGCGCCAGGCAGGTGATCATGATGGCCAGGCCCGGGAACAGTGCCTGCCACCAACGGCCGGCAAGCACGCCGCCGCGAGCGTCGGCGAGGATGTTGCCCCAGGTAGCGGTAGGCTCCTGAATACCGGCACCGATGAAGGTCAGCGAGGCCTCGAAGATGATGGCGTCGGCGACCAGGGTAACGGTGAAGACCATGATCGGGGCGATGCAGTTACGCAGGACGTGCCTGATCAAAATCCACGGAGCCTTGGCACCGGACACGATGACCGCGCGGACATAGTCCTCGCCGTACTCGGACACGATGTTGGCGCGCACGATGCGGGCAATCTGCGGAGTATACATAAAGCCGATGGCGAAGATGATCGACGGCACGGAGTTGCCCAGGATGGAGACGAAGACGGCCGCGAGGGCGATGCCCGGGATGGACATGATGATGTCCAGGATACGCATGATCGTCTCGGAGACCGCCTTGCGCGAAACTGCCGCGAGGGCGCCCACGACCGAGCCGCAGACCAGAGCCATGGCAGTGGCGCCAAAGCCGATAATCAGCGAGTAACGACCACCGTAGAGCATACGCGACAGAATGTCGCGACCCTTATCGTCGGTACCGAAGATAAATCCGTTGCCGGGAGCCTGGCGAGCCGTAAAGATCTCGACCGGGCTATAGGGGGCAAGAAGGGGCGCCAGAATCGCGGTCAGGGCGACCAGCACCAGCACGACGGCGGCAATCTTAGAAGACAGTGTCATCTTCTTCCAGCCACCGAGCTTGAGCCCCTTGGAGGCAGCCTTTTCGAGCTGCTCGGTTTGCTTCTCTCGAATCTTTACCATAATCTACACCGTCCTGATGCGCGGGTTGATGAGCAGATAGAGCATGTCAACCACGATGTTGATGATGATGAAGGCAAGAGCAACGACGATGACGACGCCCTGAACCAGGTTCGCCTCGTTGCCCTGAACGCCCTGCAGGATCGCAGTACCCATGCCGGGGAGGTTGAAGATGACCTCGATGACGACAGCACCGCCCATAAGGTAACCGATTTTAAGACCGAGGGTGGTAACCGGGGTGATCAGCGCGTTACGCAAAACGTTAATGCCGACGACGACCTTCTCGGGAACGCCGGCGCCACGGGCCATGCGGACGTAATCCTTGTCGAGCTCCTCGACCATGGCGGTACGCACGATACGGGTCATCTGGCCCGTCAGCGGGAAGGCAAGAGCAATGGCGGGCATGATCATGCGCCCCATATAACCAGCCGGGTTGGTGGTGAAGTGAGGAAGGGCACCAGACGCCGGGAGCACCTTAAGGTAGGAAGAGAACAGCAGAATCAACAAAACGGCAAGCCAGAACGACGGGGTTGCCAAGCCGGCGATGGAAAAGACGCGGATCACTTGGTCCGGCCATTTATCGCGATATAGCGCCGCGATGACACCGAGCAAAAACGAGACAACCGCGCCGATGGCAAGGCCGATGAAGGTCAGCTGCATCGTGACGGGCAGGGCCGTGGAGATGCGCTTGGCAACGGAGTTGCGGGCAGCACCATAAGTGCCCATGTCACCGTGGATCAGATCGCCCATGTAACGCACGTAGCGCACGGGCCAGGGGTCGTCCAGACCATACTTCTCATGGTACTCGGCAACCGCCTCGGGCGAGGCACCGTCACCCAACGCCGTATAGGCGGGGTCGGTCTTGGAGAACGACATAAGGAAGAACACCAATACGGTGACGCCCAATGCCATGATTGGCAGTGCCACGAGGCGCCTTCCAATCAAACGTAGAAAGCTATTCACGTTCTCTCCCCTTTCTTTTGTCGGTAGGACCAACTGGTATATGAGTATAGATACTCATTACAAGACCCGGGCGACATCGAAGTCGCCCGGGTCGTTGACTCACATATGAGGATGCGTCCCTATGTCCAACATCCCACACTCAACTCAAATGAATCTTAGGCCTTGACGGTTGCAACGCCCCTGAAGGACATGCTCGTCGTGCCGATGCCCTTGAAGCCATCGAGGGCCTCGCCGTTGGGCGCGGTGGACGGATCGTTCCAGGAAGCAGAGACGGTCTTGACGTGTACGACAGGGTAAAGGACGGCGTTGTCGGCAATGATGTCGAAGCACTCGTTCCACTTCTTCTGCTGTTCATCGCCCTCGGCAGCAAGAGCCTCGTCCATGAGACCGTGGAGCTTCTCCCACTCAGCGGACTCCTTCCACGGGCAACGGGTCTGCATCCAGACATTGTCGCCGTACCACCAGTTGAGCAGCAGGTCGGGATCTGCGCCGAAGCAAGACGGATCGCCAGGAGCGAGAAGGATGTCGTAAGCCTCGCCGCCATCGATAGCAGCATAGGTAGCAGCCGAAGTATCGGTCTGGATGGTCACATCGAAGCCGAGGGCGTCAAGATCGTTCTTGACCTGGGCGGCCATACCCTTGATCTGCTCGTTGTCGGTGGTACGCAGGGTGATGGCGCCCGGGGTGATGCCAGACTCATCAATGAGCTTCTTGGCCTTCTTGGCGTCAGTCTTGTAGACCGTGGAAGCCTCATGGTAGTTCGTGAAGCTCTTGGGCAGATAGCAGCTGGCAGCCGTGGCAAGGCCGGCGAAGGTGTTGTTGATCATCTTCTCGGTATCGAGCGCATACATGACGGCCTGACGGACCTTAACGTTGTTCCAAGGCTCCTTGGCGACGTTGAACATAACGAATCGAGTTCCGAAGCCCTGAACGTTGTCAACCTTGCAACCAGCGCTCTCGAGCTGGTCGACGGCGTCGGCGGTGACGAGCTCCATAACGAGCGTGGAGCCCTCCTGCTGCGCGGTAACGCGAGCGGTGGGGTCGGTCAGGATGCTGTACTGGATCTTCTTGTCCTCGGCAGCATACTCACCGTTGTACTCGGGGTTGGGAACCAGGGTGATCTCGGTATCGGAGATAGAGTCGTACATCCAGGGGCCGGAGCCGATCGGCTGCTTGGCGCGATCCTCCTCGGTCTGCGTGGCCGGGGTAACGCGGATGATGGCCAGACGATCTTTGAGCAGGGAGAAATTGGGGACCTTGGTCTTGACCGTCACGGTGCTGGCGTCCTTGGCCTCAATGGACTCGAAGGGCTTGAAGAACGGAGCATAGGTAGCGGAAGCGGCGCAAGCGGTGTAGGAGGCGACGACGTCGTCAGCGGTGACCTCGGTGCCATCGGAGAACTTGGCGCCCTTGCGGATGGTGACCTCGAAGGTGGTGTCGTCCACGGACTTGGGGTCATCGGTGGCGAGCTCCTTGAAAGTGCTGTAGTCGTGGTAATCGATGCCGTAGAGGCCCTCGATGACGTGCCAGTTAGCGCCCAGGCCCACGGCGGAGCCGGTGCTGGCGGGGTCGAAGCTGGACGGAGCGTAAGCGGAACCAGCGGTGATCACGCCGCCGCCACGGTTGGCGGAATCGGTGGACCCAGAAGCGGAACCCTTGTCACTAGAGCTGCCACCGCAGCCAGTGAGACCAAGGCCGGCGACAGCAGCGACGCTGCCGGTGAGGCCGAGAAACGAACGCCTGGACATACCCTTGTTGATGATGGCCATGTCTTCTCCTAACAATAGAGAATCTTACCCGGGAGCTCCTAGACTCACCCCCGCGCAACTTGCGGACGACATATACCTTACCTACCGACAAACCCAACTGAGGAGTCGCGCTCGGCGACCGTTACATACATCCGCTTGGACGGTATTTACT
>JAIJJM010000253.1 GCA_022728415.1 Collinsella sp.
TACCTCTCTAGCCAGGAACATTTCCAATACGCCAAGACCCCTTGGAATTGTTGACATTCTAAGGGGTCTTAGTCGGAAACAAAAGGTGCTAGTTCAGCACACCTTCCACATCCAGTAACGTATAATGAAATCAACGGCCCCCACGGAAAGAACGGCGGAATTCCAACGATTTGATACGATTGGTATACCATTGGAATACCATTCGCCACGGATTGTTTGTTGGAGAATGTTGGAGAATGAAGGATGCTGAATGCCTAGGATAAGGAAAACCGGAGCGGTCTACCCCATCCGCCACGAGCAGCGGAAAACACTCAAGGACGGCACGGTAAAGACATACGTGAACTGGCAGGCCAAGGTGGACGGCCGATGGGTGTCCGCCAAGACCTACAAGGAATGCGACAGGAAAATAGCCGAAGCCCTCAAGGAGAAAACCGAATGGGGCATGGGCGTGGACCGCGCCACCCGGCTCGGCGAGTACGCGGAACGATGGTTCGAGCTGAAACGACGCGACCTGAAACCCAAGTCCATCAACAACTACGCGAGCCTCATAAGCGTGCACCTGTGCAAGTACGCGAACGAGAAGCTGGGCGAAGTGACCGCCTCGGCGGTGCAGCGCATGATAGCCAACATGCGCAACCTCGACGGCACCCCATGCTCATACAACCGGCAGCTTGGCTTCTACAACATCCTTAACCAGATATTCAAGGCGGCGGTGGCCGACCGGCTGATACCCACCAGTCCGGTCACCAGCGCGGCAAGGCCGAAACGCAGGGACACGGGATTGGCCGGGGACCGTCGCACCATCAACGGGCCCGTGGCCGTGTCGGCGGACAGGCGCAGCGGCACGCAGGACCGCAAGGCGTTCACCGTGGAGCAGATGCAGGACATGCTCGAAGCGTCCTCCGACGACCTGTTTCTGGGGGCACGCCAATGGTGGCGTCTGCTCACCGGCATGAGGCAGGGGGAGATACTGGGAGCCACGTTGGACGATCTCGACCTGTGGCGGGACAAGACGTTGGAAACCCCGGACAGCGGCGAGATATGGATAGGCACCTACACGGTGAACTGGAAACTGGAAAGCCTCGACAAGGAGCATGGGTGTGGGGAGCCCGGCAGGGACGGAAGATACCCGTGCGGTTTCAAACGGCCTTCGAGCTGCCCCCGATACCGGTGGAGGGTGCCGGACGGGTACGACATGATACACCTGTGCAAAGGGTATGCCCTGACGCCGCCGAAGTCCGCGAGAGGCAAGGTCGTGCCCATCATCCCCCAGTTGGGCACCGTCGTGCACCGGTATCTGGAGGCCACGGAGAACATCATCCCGAACCCGTACAACCTGATATTCAGGACGCGCGAAGGCCTACCGCTGAGCGCATTGGACGATAGGGCCACGTTCCGCGACCTCATGCGCAGGGCCGGCATACCCGACTATGAGAACCGGTACGGGCATGAATGCCGCAATTCCGTCGTATCGCTCCTGTTCCACATGAAGGTTGATCCCGGCATCATCCAACGAATCGTCGGCCATTCGTCCGTGGAAATGAGCGAGCATTACCGCACCGTGCCTGTGGAGGACCTGATGCGCGGCATGGAGACGATAGGCGACAAGCTCGACCTGAAGCAGATCGAATGGAAGGCCTGACCATATCGGTGAGCCCAACAAAATGGTCCCGTCCTCCAATACAGGAGAACGGGACCAATCACACTTCACTTAGTCGAGATCATTGGTGCTGGCGCAGAAGTCAGAATCACCACCAAGGGAACGACAGATACCATACCCGGCACGGTTATTGGCATCCTCTGTTTTCTTGTAGTCTCTGTAGGCTATCACGCCAATGACAAGAGCAATGGTGATCAGAATGGCAATGATTGCTGCCTTGACATTGTTGTCGTGATGTTTCTCTTCTTTACGCTTATTCTCTGCCTGCTCCTCTTCATGACGAAGATTCTGCTGCTCCTGAAGTTCCACCAACCGTTTCTGCGTCTCCAGTAACTGGCGTTGCAGTTCCTCCTGCGTCATTTCAGGTTTCGGCTCGTCGGGTTTCAGCGTCGGCCGTTGTGGCACTAGTTGCTGTTCTGGTTCGCTCATTATTTTTCCCTTTTCCTCATTGAGCTAGTGTTCTAATCCTAGCTCAATACTGTCAGATTGTCGTGCAGCCAGTGCCGGTAGTCTTGCAGGACGCTGACGGTGATGCCGAGTTCCTGTGCCATCGCGTAGGGTTCTCCCCCATACAGGTCTTCGGCGTGCATGTAGTCCACAGGGTTAATCAACGCCAATGCGGTTTCCTTGCGGGTCAAACATTCCTCCTTGCCGGGGTGCATGATGCGCAACCCGGCGTCGAAGTGTCTGGCGTGGATGAGCTCGTGCTGTAGCGTACAGGTCTTCTGCTCGATGCTCATGGTGGGGTCGATGTACGCGGTGCGGGTGTCGGGGTCGTATTCCCCGCACTGCGTATCATCGAACTCCCTATCCTCTATAAGGACTCCCATGCGTCGGGCTTCCTCGGTGAGGTCAGTCCAGGTCTTCACCGTGACCAGACTCCACCCGCTTGTTTTCATCCCGATAAGCGGCCTTCTCGACTTCTATCTTTCTGCCTATGACCTTTTCAAGCTGGGAGGCCACAGAAGCCATCTCGGATACAGGCTGGCGCAACTGCTCCTTGGTGAGCCGTGCCAGTTCGATCATTAGTGAGCGGCCGGTGGTGCCGGTCAGCGAAGCCAGTGCGTCAATGTCATCAGTGTCTATGGCACGTTTGGCGGTGGTGCGGTCGTTGACATACGGCTGAGTTCTGCCTAGGGCTTCTGCGAGCTGGTACTGCTTGATGCCGTGTGCTTTCATATATGCCTTGAATTCAGCAGCAAATGCTATAGCAAAGGCGCTGAGCGGCTTGTAATCTTCTTTCTTTGACATATCTCAAATATAGCATATCCGATACGGCGTGTCGTGGTTTGACGAAAAAATAGTAAATACTATTATTTAAGACATGAGCAGCACACAGAAACTAACAGCAGCCGGTATTCGATACCGTCTCTTCATCGCACAGAAAAGCCTTCGATGGCTTGCGGCGAATCTCGGATGGGATGTAAGCAAACTCTCCCGCCGACTCGCCGGCCAACCGGCCTTCAAAGTCGATGAACTGGACATGATCTGCGAAGCGCTCGGAGTCAGTTTCGAGGAACTGCTCACCATTCCAGTGGACATGCATGAGAAGTTCTTCGGCACTGGGACGCCTGACTTGGAGGTAACAGCATGAGTACAGAAAACATGGAAGCCCCTGAGATTTACAGCGGAAAGGTAGGAGTAGAGATCGTACCGGACATGCGCAAGCTCAGGAGCTTCGCCAAGGACTTCATCGCCCTCGTGGACAGTTACTGGCCGGAGAACCCCGGTGGAGTAGACGAACGCGAGCAAGCCTCGCAAGCATCATGGAAGACGCCTTGCCGCAACGTTCGTCTGATGATGGACCGATACGAATCGAAGAATCATGTACAAGACCAAGTCCAAGACCAATGAGCATGGGAAACATGTCTATGACTCCCCTGCTATCGGCAAGGTGATGTACGACCCGTTGGAGGCGGATGTCACGAAGACCTTTGAGGCCCACATTTTCAAAGGTGAGGCGCATCCGGGATACGTAAAGGTGACGGCACCGCTTTCCGTATGCGAAAAACTGACCCCGGAACAGGCCCGCGAGATAGCGAAAGCACTCAATGATCTGGCGGATAAGGCCGAATCCTTTCTATTCCGAAGGAACTTAACCCGATAGGCAGGTGGCGATATGAGTGACGGCAACTATTCGTATGTCTCGGATTCGTCGGAGCGTGTTGCCAACGAGCTGAACATTCTCAACACGTGGATGGCTCAGATCGTGGAAACCGGGCTTCCCCAAATCTCCGCGCAGTTGGCGGAAATCTGGGGAGAACAAGCCAAGCGTCGTGAGTCAGACTCCGAGTTTGTCCAGACGGTCGGAAAGCTCGCGCTGGTTGGCGGTGATAACGTCAATGGCCTTGGCTGTGGAGTCCATCGACGTTTTGATGTGTCTCAGCCAGGTCTCGGCGTTGTTGGAGGCGTTCAGGAAGCTCATGTCTCCCCTGATCTCCCGAGCCGCTTTTTGAAGCGCGTCGATGTCGGTCATTTTTCATTCTTCCTTTCGGGTTTGGCATGTGGTTTGGCGATTACAAGCCTAATCCGAAAGGGCCTTTAAACGATATTCACAAGAAAGAGAAAACAATGGTCAGCCAAAATCGTAACCTTTCCCAGAAGCTCGTGGTCGAGGAACGTCACACCCGTGAATACTTCACCGGCAACGTCACTGCCGAAGGTCTTATCAA
>JAIJJM010000254.1 GCA_022728415.1 Collinsella sp.
TTGCCCGATGCGTAAGCTTATAGGGTCTACGCATCGGTACAATTTATTGAATTGTAGTTGTTTTACGCCGCATCCGGCGAAGATTTACTTAACCAACCGATGCCCCTCATTCATCATCAGGATTTTGCTATACACATCTTCCTCGACGGCGTTTTTTGCTGATGCCATCACTCGTGCCAGATTCGCCTCGTTGTGATTATTCACATACGCTTTGCCGACGGCGGTGATAAACGCTTTGCGCAGATCGCTGGCGATATTTACTTTAGCGACGCGATAATTAACAAAGCTGCGTAATATTTCCGGGGCGATACCGGAGCCGCCGTGAATAACCAGCGGCACCGGGCAGACTTCGGCAATGCGCTTCAGCAGGGGGATATCGATACGCGGTATATCGTCCAGGCCATGAACGTTGCCAATAGAAACTGCCAGCATGTCGCAACCGGTGCGCTCGACAAAGGTCTTCACCTTTTCCGGTTCCGTTTTGCAATCGGCTTCGCTGACGTGATCATCTTCTTTGCCGAGAATCGCCCCCAGCTCCGCTTCAACCGGTACGCCATAGGATTTACAGAAATCGACAGCTTCCTGGGTGAAAGCGATATTCTCTTCAAAAGATAATGCGGCACCGTCAATCATGACCGAGGTAAAGCCCGCGCGCACCGCCTGTTTAACATCCTCCTGAGTTTTCCCGTGATCCAGATGAAGACTGACCGGAACATCCATTTTATCGGCGTGACGTTTCACGATTTCATAAATGTAATCGTATCCCGAGAGTTGTGCATTGGTGGGCGCAATCTGAATGAAGTTGGGTAATCCTGAACGCTCAATGGCGTTTAAAATTGAAATCGTCGTCTCCAGATTGGTGGTATTAAACGCGCCCGCTAATACCCGTTTTTCCTGAATGCGGTCGAGCAGTATCCGTCCATTAACTAATGGCATTTGAAAACCTCATCTTTTAATATCAGTTAATTATTCAGCTTCACCGAAGCGATCACGAAATAAGGCGGTGAGAGTTTGTATTGCCTCATTTTCATCATCGCCTTCGCAGCGTATTTCCACCGTTTTGCCGCCTTTTATTCCGGCGCGCATAATATTCATCATGCTGGTGGCATTAATATCATTACCCTCATAATGCAGCGTCACTTTACAGCTAAACTTTTTGGCGGCTTTCACCAGACACGCCGCCGGACGTGCATGCAGGCCAGTACTGTTTCTGACCTCCACGGTTTTACTCAACATAGTGCTCCTCCCGATGGTGTAATGGCATCACGCCTTCTTGCTGTAATTTCAACTGATACCAGCTTTTCCATTTGTGCTGATAACGCTGTAATTGATGGTATCTCGCCCGATTCGGTAACAAACGTTGGGCTATGGTAACTTGCGGCGGTGGAATATCCGGTGCGGCAGTTAATAATGCTCCGACAGAAACCGCCTCGTTAAATGCAATTGCTTCAACCGGACGCTGTAAAATATCCGCTTTTAATTGCAGCCAAAGGGGATTTTGGGTTGCCGGACCTATCACTTTTAACGCGCTGGTGCCAGGCACATTAAAACAGGCGAAGCAGTTGGCAAATTCCATGGTTAATCCCAGTGAGACGCTGGCAATTAACATGTCGATATTTAACGTATCGCCAAGCCCATAAAATAATCCACGAGTATGGCGATTTTTATAGGGCGAACCCGAACCGCGAAGATGTGGAATAAAGAGGGGAATGTCATCGAGCGACCAGTTCCCCGCCAGGTAATCCGCATGTCCGCGAGTAAGTGATGCGGCGATCTCCTCATCGGTTAGCCGGAACGTGTTACGCAGCCACTCCAGAGCGAAACCGCCCACGGGCAGCGACGCAAACAGGGTGAACTGGTTTGCAAGCGAATAACAGCCGTTTGCCAGCTTGTCACGTTTGGCCTGTTCATCCAGCGTCGGTTGTGTATCCAGTTGCAGAATGCCTTCTGTGGTCCCCGTCGAGTTAAGGATATCGCCCGGCATCATCTGCAACGCTCGCGCACCCACCATATGGTCATGTCCGGCCAGCGTCACGCTGACCGGTTGCGAGAACCCAAGCGTTTTGCAGAGCGACTCGCTGACCCATCCGGCGTGTTCGCCTGGCTGCACCAATGGCGCAAATGCTGAACAGGGAACGTGTAACAACGCCGCCGCTTTCGCTGACCATTCGCCTTTGCGCACGTCAAGACACAGCGTGCGGCTGGCTAAGGTGATATCCGTGCGCTGTTCGCCGGTCAGCCGCCAGAGCAGTACTTCCGGCGCATGTAGCCAACGCAGGCCGCGGCGATTACGCAGTGGGTAATGTTCCAGCAACCAACGCATTTTGAAGGCAGAGTAATTGCTGTGCAGCGGTAACCCGCAAATGTCATAAAGTGCCGCACTGTCTGCCTCGCTAAGTGTAGCCAGATACTCTTCACCGCGACGGTCATACCATGCCAGCATTGGCGTCAGGATCTCGCCATGCTCGTCAAGGAACACGCCTGACTCGCCAAAACTGGCAATGCTTATCCGCCTGACTGGCAGCGGCGAAGCGGCATTCAGTTGCGCTATCGCCTGGCGGACCTCCTGCCAGAGGGCGTCGATATCGAAATCGACATTGCCCTGTGGGGAGATCTGTTTTGCCGTCACGAATTTATGCGCGCCCAACGTCGTTGCGTCCAGGCAGGAAAAGCAGGTGACTTTGCAATTGGTGGTGCCAATATCGATAACGATAGCTGCGCTGTTATCAGGCATAAACCGTGCTCCGCGTCATTCGGAAAATACCATACAGTACCAGGGCGATAACCGGCACCAGACCAATGGCGATGAGATTGCCGTTGAAGATTTCCAGCAGCCAGAAGCGGAACGGGTTACCGCCATCAAGGAAACTGGAGACCTGGCCGCTGGAGCCTTCGGCAAATTTGAAATTAACGTCTTTCGCCATTCCGGTAATAAACGGCGCGATTTTAGTCGCAATCCACAGATCGGCAATAATCACCGGAATCGCCGCCAGAACGGTGCGGAAAATGTTGCCACGGCTGGCTAAAGCAATCATCGACGCCATTACCGCCAGGTTGGCAAGGTCGCCAAGCGGCAGGACTTCATTACCCGGAAGGACAAACGCGATAAAGACCGAGATTGGCGTCAGCAGCAGGGCGGTGGAGATAATCGCTGGGTTACCTACGGCAACGGCGATATCCAGGCCGATATAGAGATCGTCACGGTCAGGGTATTTGGCATTGAGATACTTTTTAATGGCTTCAGACAGCGGTAATAAACCTTCCATCAGAATGCGTACCATGCGTGGCAGGATGAACATCACACCGCCAATGCTGATGCCAAGCAGCAAGACTTTTTTGAAATCGTATCCGGCAATTACGCCGAGCAGAATGCCCAGAATGGTGCCAACCATCATCGGTTCGCCGAATATGCCAAATTTTTTCTGGACGGTTTCCGGATCGATATGAATACGATTGAGGCCGGGGATATGGTCGATGATTTTGTCGACCAGCAGACCGACCGGAAAGAACACCACCGAAGAGAGCGTCGGCAAAGAGATCCCTTCCAGGCCAAAGTATTTTTGTACCAGTGGCGCAGACCAGTCGGCGAGTTTAAGTACTACCACCGCAGCAATCGCCGCTGCTAGCAAACCAAAGAACAGGCTGCCGGTGCTGTAATAAACCAGCGTACCGGCAAGGGCAAAATGCCAGTAGTTCCACATATCTACGTCAACGGTGCGGGTTTTATTTAACGCCAGCATCGCCACGTTAATCAGAATAGTCAGGGGAATAACAAACGGGGCAATTGGCGAACCCCATGTAATAGCGGAAAGCGGCGGCCAGCCTAAATCCACCACCGGTAAATTAATTCCGGTGCGTTCAACCATCGCCTGGGCCGCTGGCCCGACATTGCTGGTAAGAATATCGAAAATGGCATAAATACCGACAAAACCAATGCCGACCGTTAATGACGAACGTAAGGCTTTAGCGGGTTTTACTTTAAAACAGAGAGCAAGAATAAATAACACCAACGGCAACATTACCGTGGGACCAAATCCCAATATATATTGCACAATATTATAGAGGGTATGCGCGATATCGTTCATAATAAACCTCTTTTTCAGGCGAGAGCGCACCTCGCGTTAGCGCCTGATGGAGTGGGTTGAAATTAATTATTATTAATTACTTTTTAAGGATCGAAACAATTTGCGCCAGTACTTTCTCTTCGCCAATACCGGTAATAATCGGCAAGCCGTTAACCACCGGGACGTCGAGTTCATAAGGCACTTTAGTCGTTGAGACTACCAGTGCTACGCCGTCAGTATTTCCAGG
>JAIJJM010000255.1 GCA_022728415.1 Collinsella sp.
TGCTTATCGAGCCGTCGGCGGCGGGCGCACTTGCCGAGCCGGATATCGTGGCCGCATCGATGCGCGTCGCCCCGGGCGTCACGCTCTGGGGACCTGTCGCGGCCCCCGAGAAGGCCGAGCTCATGGCACGTCCGGTGGAGTTATTGCTCGATGTTTTGTGTCGCGAATCCGACGTGGTCTTTGTCGACACCTCGGTCTTTTGGGGTGATGCCGTGGCCGCCGCGGTGGCGGCGAGCGACCGTTGCCTGGTCGTAGGCGATGCGGCAGTATCGTCCGCGACATCCGCTTCGCGCGTCATTGAGCTGGCGAGCCGTGTGGGCGTGCCGCGCACGCGCATGAGCGCCGTGTTCAACCGGTTTGGTGCGCGCGGTGCCGACGAGGACGTCGCCATGCGCTTCGAGATTGCCTGCGCACTGAGTTCCAAGATCCGCATTGCCGATGGCGGTCAGGACTTGGCCGCGCTCATGGCATTCGGTCGCGCCGACGAGGCAGTGGGTCAGGCGAGCGCTTTTGCGACCAGCGTGCGCGAGGCCACGCGCGAGATGCTCGTGGAGCTGGGCTGCGCCGTCGGTCCCTGGAGCGATATGGTCGCCGACCGCGCGACCCGCACCGAGCGCCCGCGCATTCGTCTTCCCTGGTCGCGTGAGGGTGATTCGCGATGAGTCTGCAGACGAGGATTAAAGCCGCTGGCGCGGTCGCCGCGGCTGCCCCCGTTGATGCGGGGCGCCACCGTGCCGTCAAACGCCGCACCAAGCGTGCGGTGATGGACCGCATGGGCTACGACGAGGTGGCGCGCATCAGTGCCTACGTCGACCCGGCCCTTGCCCGCTCTGAGTTACGTCCGGCGGTGGAAGCGGCGCTCAACGTGGAAGAGCCGACCGACTTGGCGAGGCTTGAGCGTGAGACCATCATCGACGAGATCCTAGATGACGTGGTGGGCCTGGGGCCGCTGCAGCCGCTCATCGAGGACGACACCGTTACCGAAATCATGATCAACGGCTGTCGCTCTGCCTTTTTTGAGCGCAGCGGCGTTTTGTATCCCATCGAGCATGCGTTTGAGGACGACGAGCAGATCCGTGTGCTCATCGACCGCATCATCTCGCCGCTCGGCCGTCGTATCGACGAGCGTAGCCCCATCGTCAACGCCCGCCTCAAGACGGGTTATCGCGTCAACGCGGTGATTCCACCCGTGGCGATCGACGGGCCAATCCTCACCATCCGTAAGTTCTCGGACCGTATCTGTTCGTTGGACGAGCTTGTGGGGTTGGGGTCACTGCCGCTTTGGTATGCGCAGCTGCTGTCGTGCGCGGTGTCGTTGCGGCAGGACTTGGCAGTTGCGGGAGGCACGGGGTCGGGCAAGACCACGCTGCTCAACGCGCTGTCGTGCGAGATTTCCACCGGCGAGCGCATCGTGACGATCGAGGATTCCGCCGAGCTCAAGTTTGCACATCACCCACACGTTGTTCGTCTGGAGGCGCGTGAGGCGTCAATCGAGGGCGAGGGTGCGGTGACGATTCGCGACCTGGTGACCAATGCTCTGCGCATGCGCCCCGACCGCATCGTCGTGGGCGAGGTGCGCGGTGCCGAGTGCTGCGACATGCTGCAAGCCATGAACACGGGCCACGACGGCTCGCTCACCACGCTCCATGCGGGTACCGAGCAGGAGACCGTGGTTCGTCTGACGCTGCTTGCGCGCTACGGCATCGATTTGCCGAGTGAGCTTATCGAAGAGCAGATCGCCATGGCGCTCGACGGCATCGTGATGTCCGAGCGTCATGCAGATGGCAGGCGCTTTGTGGCTTCATATTCGGGGGTTCGCCGCGGCGTGTCGGGCGGTGTTGAGCTCGAACGCTATGTGACGTTCGATGCCGCCGAACGCACCTGGACGCTCGACCGCGAGCCGCCGTTTATTGCGGAGGGCTTGCGGTCGGGAACGCTCACACAAGAGGAGGTGGACGAATGGAGATCGCTATGCCCCTCGTCGTAGGGGGTTTGGCGGGGCTTTCTGTCGCGACGGCGTGTGGGGCAGAACCTCGTGTGCCGCGGATGCCGCCGGCGGAGCTGGCGCGCCAGACGCTCGAATCGATGGCGGAGAAGCTGCCGCGTGAGTTGGCGGAAAACGACCTGCTGACAAAGATTGCCCGCTCGTGGGCGTCGCTGATCCCCACAGATCGCCTTGGGCTTGCTATTGAGGATAACGCGTCTCGTCTGTCATTTCTGCTGCTGTCGAGCGGTATCTGCAGCGTTTTGCTGGCCGTTGCGTCGTTGTCGCCCATCGGCTTTGTCTTGGGGCTGGTGGCGCCGTTTGGCGTGGGTGCCGCGCGTGACACCTTCGATCGCCGACGCGAACAGCGTGATGTAGAAGAGGCCATGCCCGAGGCATTCACAGCGTTATCCATGTCGCTTGCCTCGGGGCATTCGCTGGCACAGGGCATGCGCTTTGTGGGCGCCCATGCGCAAGAGCCGGTGCATACCGAGTTTTTGCGGGTGGCGGCGGCAATCGATTGCGGTATCTCGGCGACCGACGCACTCGATGACCTACTCGTTCGCATCGATGCCCCCGGCCTTTCGCTTGTCACCTTGGCACTCAAAGTATCGCAGCGTACCGGGGCTCCGCTTGCCGGCTTGCTGTCCGAGGCGTCGAGCATGGTGGGTGAGCGCATTGAGCTCAAACGCCGTCTGGACGTTAAGACGTCACAGGCGCGTATGTCGGCACACATGGTCGCGGCGATGCCGGCAGGCATGTGTGCGGTACTGGCCTTGCTTTCAGCAGACTTTCGTCGCGGTCTTGCGACACCGGCTGGTGCGGGCGCCGTGGTGCTGGGACTTGCCCTCAACGTCGTTGCCCTGGTAGTTATCCGGCGCATTATGCGGGTGGAGTTATGAGCGCCCTGGTCGGGGTCGCGGCTTGTCTGTGTGCCCTGAGCGTATTTGCCGCGACAGGTTTGGAGCGTGCGGATGCTCGCAAGATTGCAGAGACGTGCAAGCGTGAGGCGGTATTGGTCATTGCTGTGGGCTGCTCGGTGATTGATACCCTGACCGCGCGAATGAAGGGCGCGATTGGGGCGGGCGGCCCGGCGCGGGTGTCGCTCGGTGAGGTGTCCGAGATGATCGACGTGGTGCGCCTGGGGCTTTCTGCCGGCCTTTCGTTTGACGCGGCGCTCGAGATTTTCTGTGCCAATCGTCGGTCGGTGCTGGCCGTCCGTCTTGAGCGAGCCTGCATGGCGTGGCAGGTGGGCGTGGGGACGCGCGAGGCCGAGCTGTTGGCTGCCGCGCGTGATTTGGACGTGAGGGCGCTCGAGACCTTTGCCATCACGGTGGGGCAGGCGCTTGCCCTGGGCGCTCCGCTGGCCGAGACGCTGGCTGCTCAAAGTCGCGAGATCCGTGCGGCCCATCGCGCCGCAGTCGAGCGCGAGATCGAGCGTGCACCGGTCAAGTTACTGATTCCCACCGGCACGCTCATTTTACCGGCGTTGCTTCTGTCCATATTGGGCCCGCTGCTGGGAGCAGGCGGGATGATGTAGGGAGGAATACATGAACACGATGACCGACATTGCGGGCAAGGCATGGAGCTGGGCTTTTTGCCGGGCAATCCGCGCTCGCCAGCGTGCCAAGGCGCTGTTGCGGGAGGAGAGCGCGCAGGGCACTACCGAATACGCCATCTTGGTCGGCGTGCTCGTGGTGATCGCGATTATCGCCATCGTCGCGTTTAAGAGCAAAGTCGAAGAACTATGGAACGCGATCAAAGACGGCATCAACAGCCTGTAGGAGGCAGGCGGCCTGTTGGTTCGCCGCCGGTGCTCGTCTGTTTGCTCGTGGCGATAGCGGTGACGCTTTGGGGGCTGGGTGTTGCACGGCAGCAGCGTCCAGGTGCTACTGCCGATTTGGGATCGGGCTCGGCAGCGGTGTCACAAGCGGAAGACGCGGGAGATATGGGCGGTCAGAATGCCGCCGTCACGGCTCGGACCTTTTTGCAGGCACTCGACGAGCGGGCGGCCAGCGCGGAGTCGTCTGCAGACAACACGATCGCGGTTCGACTCGCATGGTCCGAGGACCGGCCGATGACCGAGGCAGCGGCAGACCTGCTGCGCGCCTACCGCGAGGTGCCCACGGCCCAGCTCGCCCTGAGCGGCTATCTCGATATTAAAGGCAACGTATGGGGCGCCATCGTGCGCGATGGGCGGGGCTGGGTCGATATGGTGACGGTTGCTGCGGATGCCGGCGATGCCTCGTGCCGCCTGCGTGCCGTGCGTCTGGTTCCGCAAACAACGGAGTCAAAGGAGGGGTCGTGAAA
>JAIJJM010000256.1 GCA_022728415.1 Collinsella sp.
CCTTGCCGCAGGGGTTGGACGGGTTGCATAGGACGATTGCCTTGGGATCGTTGTCGCGGAAGGCAGCCGCGAGCACCTCGCGATCGAAGTCGAACGTGGGCGGGTTGAGCGGCACATAGATGGGTTCAGCGCCCGAGAGGATCGTGTCGGCGCCGTAGTTCTCGTAGAACGGCGAGAAGATGACGACCTTGTCTCCGGGGTTCGTAACCGTCATCATGGCGGCCATCATGGCCTCGGTGGAGCCGCATGTGACTACGATGTTCTCGTTGGGGTTGATCGGCATGCCCATAAAGTGCTCCTGCTTGGCCGCAAGCGCCTCGCGCATGGCCTGGGAGCCCCAAGTGATGGAGTACTGGTGATAGAGCGGCTTGGGGTCGGTCGCGATGGTGCTGAGGCTCTCGAGCAGCCGCGCCGGAGGATCGAAGTCGGGGAAGCCCTGTGAGAGATTGACGGCGCCGTACTTATTGGAGATGCGCGTCATGCGGCGGATGACCGAATCGGTAAATGTGGCCGTACGGTTGGAGAGTTCTTTCATGCTTGTCCTTTCGAGCATTCACAATGGGGCAAGTTTACTCCTATGAAACCGGTGGGAATTGCTCGAAACGCGCTCGAAAAACTCTTTTCAAAAATCTTGAAAATTGGGGCTTGCATCGCATGGCGTTCCTTGCAATAATAGTCGAGCGCGAAGCGCACAGGACACGGTGGGTGTAGCTCAGTTGGCTAGAGCGACGGGTTGTGGTCCCGTAGGTCGAGGGTTCGAGTCCCTTTACCCACCCCAGTTCTTGCTTCGTGTTGATATCGGGTCGTTAGCTCAGTTGGTAGAGCAGGGGACTCTTAATCCCAAGGTCCAGGGTTCGACCCCCTGACGGCCCACCAAAGTATGCTAAAGCGACTGGTTTTGGCTGGTCGCTTTTGTGAGTCCTTTAGGGAAAACACGGCTAAAGCTCCGTAAGCGTGTTCTCCTTAAGGGAATCCTGCTTTCGGGGCTCGATGTATGTTGAGAAGTTGTGATCAAACTCAAAATGAGAATCGATTTAGTCTGCGCGATAGTGCGAACCTAAGCTTTCAGTCCGCTTGCGCATGGCTTTGACCATCTCCGTTGCCAGCTGAATCTGCGATTGCAGGCGGGCTAGGGCTGCGATCTCGCTGTCATTGGCATGCGGCTTGCTCAGCGCCATGGCATTGTCTTGCAGGCTTTCAAGCCCCTGCAGCGCCTTGGATAGACCCGCTTCGGTCCTATTGATCATGCAATAGGTGCTCATCGTGTGCTTAAGGCTGTGAGTCAGGCGTTCAGCATCTGTTTTGGCAATGCCGTACTGGGGGAGGGGGATGTCCGCCTTCAGGGCTGCCGCAGGCTCTTTCTGTGCTGCTTGGGCTGCCGATGCGCCTGCGATGCGCCCGAATACGATGCCGTTGGCGCTCGACAGGCCACCAATACGGTCGGCGCCGTGCATGCCGCCTGTCGCTTCGCCGCAAGCATAGAGGCCCTCAACGCCCGTGTACGCGGTCTTGTCGATCCTGATACCGCCATTAGCGGCGTGGGCATACATCGCCACGCGCATCTCATCGGTCGGCGCGATGGCGTGCTCGTCTTGCAGCCAGGTGGCAAAGGTCTGCACAAACTCTGGGACATCCTCGCGGGGGAAGTCGTAGTGGAGTGTCAGGCCTTCGGGACCTGCCTGATCGATGGCAAGATCGATGGCGCGGGAGGCCAAGCGTGACGTGAAGGGACCATATCCGGAGCGTTGCTCGAGCAGATCCTTGAGTTTATCGTCGGCGATATCGACCGGCTGGTCTACATGTACGTAGCGCCAGGTTTTCTCGTTGAAGACCAGGTTGCGCTTGGGCTCGATGAAGCCGGGCATCATCTGCATGAACTCTATATTAGTAAGCGATGCACCGTGCGCCATTGCGATGGCCTGCGAGGAGCTGAGCACATCAGCCGACGTGAGGCTGCGCTCGAACAGGCCGCCTGTGCCACCGGCTGCGATGATCGTGGCCTTGGCAGCAAAGGGCACGATTCGATCTTCGGTGAGGTCGTAGAGCACTGTTCCGGTGATTCTGCCGTTCGTGTCCTCAACAAGGTCGATAAGCTCATGGCGGGGGAGCAGGCGAATGCCGAGCGACTCGATCTGGGCCGTCAGAGCGTCCTCAAGGGGCTTGCGGGTGAGGCCGCGCCACATGCGCGTCTTGTGGTCAAAGCAGGGTATAAACTGCTTTTGCTGAGCGCTCTCAGCGCTTTGCGGACGCTGGAGGTCAACGCCCAGGTCTTGCTCGAGCCATTCAATTGTCTGGGGAATACTGTGGACAAACGTCTGGAGGAGCGTAGGGTCGGCAACGCCGCCGCCGACGGCCTGGATGGTGTCGATGAGGTCCTGCTCGTCGCCTTCGTCGACGGGGCCAATAAGGCCCAGGCCCCAGGTGCCCGGGAAGAAGCTCGATCCGCTCATAGTCTTGCCAGCGCTTGCGATGGCAACGGTTGTGCCCGCGCGTGCTGCTTCTATGGCGGCGCAAAGGCCCGCAATGCCAGATCCAATTACCAGTACATCAGTCGATTCCATCGGATTCCTTTCTCGTCCGGCGCATTGTCGCACGGGTGATCGGCAATGGGGCCGCAAAGACTCGGCAAATCGGTAAAGGGCACATATGGCAGGTGGACGTTACCGATACTTTAATGCCGCTAAGAAGTTGCGGTGGAATAGTTCCTGTTTGGAAGGATGGGGCGGCTGTTTAGGAACTATTTCACCGCAACTGAGGGAGGGATAAAAAAGAGCCGCTACCCGGGTGGGTAGCGGCTCCAAAGCTCAACTATATGAGCATCACGCGGACGCGATTAGGCCTTGAGGGCCTCCTCGACGGCGACAGCGCAGGCGACGGTGGCACCGACCATGGGGTTGTTACCCATGCCGATGAGACCCATCATGTCAACGTGCGCAGGCACGGAGGAGGAACCGGCGAACTGGGCGTCGGAGTGCATACGGCCCATGGTGTCGGTCATGCCGTAAGAGGCAGGGCCGGCGCCCATGTTGTCCGGGTGCAGGGTACGGCCAGTGCCGCCACCAGAAGCGACGGAGAAGTACTTCTTGCCAGCCTCGAGGCGCTCCTTCTTGTAGGTGCCAGCGACGGGGTGCTGGAAGCGCGTGGGGTTGGTGGAGTTACCGGTGATCGAGATGTCGACGTTCTCGTGCCACATGATGGCAACGCCCTCGCGGACGTCGTCGGCGCCGTAGCAGTTGACGGCGGCGCGGGGACCATCGGAGTAGGGGATGGTCTCGACGACCTTGAGCTCGCTCGTGAAGTAGTCGAACTGGGTCTTCACGTAGGTGAAGCCGTTGATGCGGGCGATGATCTGAGCAGCGTCCTTGCCCAGACCGTTGAGGATAACGCGCAGCGGCTTCTTGCGAGCCTTGTTGGCGTTCAGAGCCAGGCCGATAGCGCCCTCAGCGGCAGCGAAGGACTCGTGACCGGCCAGGAAGGCGAAGCACTCGGTGTCGTCGGAGAGCAGCATGGCGCCCAGGTTGCCGTGGCCCAGACCGACCTTGCGGTCCTCGGCGACGGAGCCCGGAACGGTGAAGGCCTGGATGCCCTCGCCGATGATGGCGGCAGCCTCAGAAGCGGTCTTGGCGCCACGCTTGACAGCGAGAGCGCAGCCGAGGGTGTAGGCCCACTCGGCGTTCTGGAAGGCGATGGACTGGGTGTTGTTGACGATCTCACGCGGGTTGAAGCCCTTGTCGGTGCAGATCTGCAGAGTTTCCTCGAGGGAGGCGATGCCGTTGTCGGCGAGGCACTTGTTGATCTTGTCAGCGCGGCGCTCGTAACCTTCGAACGTAACAGTCATAGTTATTTCCCTCCCTTTCTACTCGTGAACCGGGAACACGCTGGCGACGGAGTGAGTCTCCTCGTCGGTGCGCGGGTCGATGTACTTGGCAGCGTTGTCCCACTGACCATAGTGGCCCATAGCGCCAGCGATGGCCTCCTCGGGGGTCTTGCCAGCCTTGACGGCGTCGGTGAACTTACCGAGGTTCAGGAACTCGAACGCGATGATCTCGTTCTTGTCGTTGAGAGCCATGCGGGTGACGTAGCCCTGGGCGAGCTCGAGGTAACGAGCGCCCTTGGCCTTGGTGCCGAACATGGTACCGACCTGAGAGCGAAGGCCCTTGCCGAGGTCGTCGAGGGAGGCGCCCACGGGCAGGCCGCCCTCGGAGAACGCGGTCTGGCTGCGGCCGTAAACGATCTGCAGGAAGATCTCGCGCATGGCAACGTTGATGGCGTCGCAGACGAGGTCGGTGTT
>JAIJJM010000257.1 GCA_022728415.1 Collinsella sp.
CGCCGAGGCGTTTGCCGACGAGCTCTCGCGCCGCGGTCTTGCGGGCGAGGTCGTCACCCTGGCCGACGGTGGCGCCACGGGTGTCAGCCGTCTGGACGGAGCTATCCGTGAATATGCAGGTAAAAAGCTCGGCCTCATTGCCGTCAACGGCCTGGTCTTTCTGCGCCTAACCGAGGCGCTGGCACAGTTGGGACCGTCGTTGCCGGCGGGTCTCAAGATCGCGACGTTTGACGATTACCCCTGGAACCACGTGCTCTTTGGCGGCGTGACCACGGCCGCGCAAGACACCCTCACCATTGCCGAGCGCGTAGTCGAGCTCCTCTCCGAGCGCATCGACATCGTTACCACTACGGTGGGCGATGCCGCAAAGCTCGCCCCCAAGCGCATCGAGGTCCCCGGCCACATCGAACACCGCGCCTCGACCTCACGCTAGTATGTGTGATAATATATAGACAATGTCATACAGGAGGTATCCATGGCTGCGTCTGTGTTGAGTGTGCGAGTGGACTCGTCAATTAAAGATTCATTTGCCGAGCTGTGCGAAGAACTTGGCATGACTTCGTCTGTTGCGGTCAACATGTTTATGAGACAGATGCTGCGCGAGCGCTCGCTGCCGTTTGTTCCCTCACTTGGTAAAAACTCTGCGAGCGAAAACGTCGCTGCTGACATTTTGGATATTGCTCAGATTGAGTCCGCCGTCCGCGAGGCGGCCAGTCAAATCCCCGCCATCAAAACCGTGATTCTTTTTGGTTCGTATGCCCGGGGCGAGGCGCATGCCGATAGCGATATCGACTTGCGTCTCGAAGTCGATCGTGAGCAGGGCTTTGGTCTTTTCGCGTTGTCGGCGTTTGGCGAGGCGGTGCGCAAAGAAACCGGGAGGCAGGTCGACCTTGTCTCGAGTGACTATCTTGATGACGATTTTGCCGCGGTAATCGAGCGCGAAGGAATGGTCCTTTATGATCGCGCGTAAGTCAGATAGCCTTCGCGCCCAAGAGGTTTTGGAAGCCATCTTTGAAATGAACGAGCGCATCAAGGCTTTTGATATCACTGAGGACCAGTTTCTGCATGCGAATGACGTGCGGACGAGGGCGTTGGCGGACTCCCTTTTGATGTGTGCGCTTAGAGTGACGGAAGAAGCGGGCAAGCTGTCGGAACGCTCGCAGCGGCTTCATCCCGAAATTGAGTGGCGTGGAATTATCGGCATGAGAAATTATCTTGCGCATGATTACGGCAATGTCGACCGCTCGGTTGTTTGGGATGCAGTGACGATGGAGTTCCCTGCGCTGGAACGAGCCTGTAGGTAAATTGTCTCCGAATCCGAGCGATAGTTACTTGCCACACCTGCCTGTTCGCACACGTTTTTTGAGCGCTTGATACGCTTTAACCCTGCGGAAACATTTTTCTGCGATAGTATCTGCGATATAGACCAGTCGAAACCCGCCCGAAAGAAAGGGGAGCGACATGAACCAGCAGAACATCGATTACGTACTCCGCTCCGTAGAGCAGCGTGACATCCGCTTTGTGCGTCTGTGGTTTGTCGACATTCTCGGCCGCCTCAAAAACTTTGCCATCAGCCCCGAGGACCTCGAGGTCGCTTTTGAGGAGGGTATTGGCTTTGACGGCTCCGCCATCGAGGGCTTTGCCACGCCCGAGGAAGCCGACATGCTCGCGTTCCCCGACGCCTCGACCTTCCAGATCCTACCGTGGCGTCCGAGCCATAACGGCGTTGCCCGCGTGTTCTGCGATGTGTGCACCCCCGACCGCAAGCCCTTCGCCGGCGATCCGCGCGATGCGTTGCGCCGCATGTTCTATAAGGCCGAGAAGGCCGGCTACCTGCTCAACGTGGGCGCCGAGCTGGAGTACTATTACTTCCCCGACGAGCACACCCCCGAGCCGCTCGACAACGTGGGTTACTTCGATCTTTCGGTGAGCGATGCCGCTCGCGACCTGCGCCGCAACACGGTCCTCACGCTCGAGAAGATGTCCGTGCCCGTGGAGTACACCTTCCACGCCGCCGGTCGCTCGCAGCACGGCATGAGCCTGCGCCACGCCGAGGCCCTGAGCATGTCCGACGCCATCACCACGGCAAAGCTCATCATTAAGCAGCAGGCCTACGAGAGCGGTTGCCACGCTTCCTTTATGCCCAAGCCGTTGGCGGGCGAGGACGGCAGTGCTATGTTCCTGTGCCAGTCGCTGTTCGACCACGACGGCAACAACGTCTTTTGGGGCGAGGACGACGAGAAGTACCACCTCTCCGATATCGCCAAGCACTACATGGCCGGCATCTTGGCGCATGCCCGCGAGATCAGCGCCATCACCAACCCTACGGTCAACTCGTACAAGCGCATTACTACCGGCGGCGACTCTGTGCCGCAGTACGCCACGTGGGGCCTGCGCAACCGCGCGAGCATGATCCGCATTCCGGTCTACAAGCCCGGCAAGCAGCTGTCCACGCGCATCGAGCTTCGCAGCCCCGACCCCATGGCCAATCCGTACCTGGTCAACGCCGTCACGCTGGCGGCTGGACTCGACGGCATCGAACGCAAGCTGGAGCTCCCGCCCGAGGCCACGGCCGAGACGCTCAAGCTCACCGACCGCCAGATGCTCGAGGCCGGCTACACACCGCTGCCGCGCTCGCTTAAAGAGGCACTCGACGTCTTTGAGGACTCGCAGTTTATGAAGGATGCCCTCGGCGAGCACATTCACGGCTTCTTCCTTAAAAAGAAGCGCGACGAGTGGCATAAGTTTGAGTCCACGATCACCGAGTGGGAGATCAAGCATTATCTGGCGAACTCCTAATCGCGCTGGCTTGTTCCAGTACGATTGAGCTCATTTCTTTGGAGGCCGATATGTCCGAAAAGAGTGCCCTGTTCATGGCGCGCACGACGCGCTTCCACGAGTTTGCCCGCAGCTTGACGACCACCCTGGGCGTCGAGGTGAGTCTGGCCACTCCCGATTCGCCGACTGCGGCGCACGACTTTGACCTGCTGATCCTCGATTCCGATGGCATCCGCAGCGACCGCATCGATCAGATTGCCAAGTGGCTTGACGATCGCGGCGGTGTCCCCATGCTGGTGATTGTCGACGACGAGGCGCTCGGTACCTTGCGCCTGCCCAATCACGCGCATGCCGACTTTGTATGCCCAACGGCGACGCCCAACGAGCTCAAGGCCCGCGCGCAGCGCCTGATGGGCGAGGAGGAGACCGTCACCGCCGATGATGTGCTCAACATCGATAACCTCGAGATTAACCTGGCCACCTACCAGGTGACGCTCGATAACGAGCCAATCGACCTGACGCTGATGGAGTACTCGCTGCTGAGCTTTTTGGCCACGCACCCCAACCGCGCCTACAGTCGCGAGGTGCTGCTACACCGCGTGTGGGGTTTTGAGTACTGCGGCGGCACCCGTACCGTCGACGTGCACATCCGACGCATCCGCTCCAAGGTGGGCCCGCAGATCGCGGCACACATCACCACCGTCCGCGGCGTTGGCTATCTGTTTAAGGACTAGATCTCCACCGCAAGGGGGGGGCAGGCATCATTGTGGTGGTTTTGACGCAGGTGTGGATTCCTTTCGGGCCTGCAACAGAACTTAAGCCTTCCTAAAAGATTGCGTTCTCATACACGTGCACCCGCATATTGGGGTACAACTCAACATGAACAATGATGGCCCGCCACATGTTTGGCGGGCCTTTGGTTATTTGACGAAAGGATCGCAGCTATGAGCGAGAACGATTCCCAGCGTCCCCAGGATGTTGGCAATGCCGGCGAGACTCAGCAGCAGCCGCGCGTGCAGGTGGAGTCGACGCCTGCCGACAGCAACATTCCCTATGTGCAGGCCTACGACACGCAGACCGGCCAGCCGCTGGACAGTCAGCAGGTTGTAAACAAGCACACGGTGGTCAAGACCAAGACCAAAAAGCTGCCGATCTTTATTACGGCGCTTGCCGGTTGTGCCTGCGGTGCCCTGCTGGTCATCGCGCTCATTATGAGCGGCACGCTCAACATTGGTGGCGGCAGGAACGCCGTGACGGCGGGTGCTTCGGGTTCGTCGACGCAAAAGATTTCGATCGACTCCGAGGACACCACGCTGGCCGAGGCCGTTTCTGCCAAGGCCCTGCCCTCCGTGGTCTCCATTACCGCCACTTCGAGCGGCAACCAGAATGGCTCGCTTTCGCAGTCTGCTGATGAGTCGAATAGCTCGGGCAGCGTCGGTTCGGGCGTGGTGCTCGATACCGCAGGCCACATCCTCACCAACAACCACGT
>JAIJJM010000258.1 GCA_022728415.1 Collinsella sp.
CGGAAGTCACTGTCGTTCTCAAAATCGGTGGAGCTGCATGACAAGGTCATCGGGCATTATCTGAACATAAAACACTATCAGTAAGTTGGAGTCATTACCGCACGCCGGCACCGGTGTAATGCCAGTTCTAATCAATAAGAATGGAATGACGAATCAGTCAGGAAGGGATAACAACCCGCTGCTGAACGGAAGGTATCAGCAGGAAGATGAACGGGAATATCGCCAGCACCAAGGGCAGGGCCGGGTTCCACAATACCAGCGCTGGCATTTTGCACATTGCCAGCGTACCGGCATTACAACACGTTTCATGCTGCTGCCCCCCAGGATTCCTCGATTCGTTGCTACATCCACTGCTCTACTTCACTTCCACTGCTCCACTTCACTTTTGTACCAGCGGCTGCTGCGCCCCAGTTTGATGGGTTTAGGGAAATGGCCTTCACTGATCAACTTGTAAAACCATTTGTCGGTCATACCGGTGAAACTGGTGATATAGTTCATGTCGATCAGGGAATTATCGGCACGCAGAAATACGCTGTCGTGGCTTGTTGTAGTCAACATGGTCAGAATGTCCTGTGAGATTTATGAAGATTGTGCGAATGCGGGAAATCTACTGAGCTGTGCTTTCAGAACTGGCCTGTTACGGGATACCAGGGATTACCGGCGGGGTAACGGGCTTCCGGATCATACACACCACGATTATCGCGGACAAAATCACTGAACGCCCATATCACCTCTTTAAGTATGTCTTCGCAGTCCGGTAAATGACGATCCAGCGCCACATCCCGGGTGGTACAGCTTTGATGCGCCCGGTGACACAAAGCCCGGATTGTTCCAGACATCCTGAATCAAACGCCCCAGATTAGGGGCGTCGAAATATGCCTCTCTGACCATTATATTCCGGCGTATAGGTAGCAGGTCTGAAGTGACAATGCGTCACCTGACGTTAAAAGTCACCCAAGATGACCCCAGTGGGGGCAACAAGTATAAAACCGTTTTTTGATTAAGTGGTCGGATATGAAAAGGGGAAGGTTTATGTGAAAAATACCTGTGTTTTCTTTGAAAACACACAACAGTATCAGGTTATTTATGTTTATACAGTGCGTTCCAAACTGACCTGAATAATTACGCAAGTTGCAACAATAAAACATTTTTGCCGTAGTGTGAGGTACTCCGGTAAATTGCTTTCCAGGTGCAGACAATGACTAACGAAGAACTACAGGCAATCGCATTATCCATGCTTGAGCGCCAGCGCGAAAAAGTACACCAGCAACGAGAGTCTTTGCTTAACCCATCTCCATTCACCAGGCCAAAACGATTGGAGCTTGAAGCATTCTTGGACAAATACCCACGGCGGCTTAAATCAGGCAAAACCAGACCACCAGGCTGATAGCTCACAGTTTGTTCTCCGATTCAATAAAACGGATAAGAACCATCAGCGCGGTAGCGTAAGGCACTACAGCGCATTGCTTTACGAGTAATAACAATGGATTTATCACCAGAAGACGCAAAGTTTTTACGAGAACTGCAACACCGTATGCTCAGAGAAGCCATTATCGAACAGCAAACGGGCATGAGCGCCATAGACCCATTGCGATACAAACGGGCCTCATCTCCTTTAGTTGACGACAATTCCAATGCGGATAAAACACGTCCACCACACTGATTACATTTTTCATTAGCACAGTGGTGTGATGCAGCATACGAGGAAAACCGGATGAATGAGAACAAAATAAAAAGGCTGGAGCAACTGTTACAGGCACGCCAACGGGAGTTTGCCACTAAATGGGGACGTGCCGCGCTGCCACATGAACGCCTAACCTATTTTCCACTTGAAGACCTCATTAAAAATAATGGCAAAAAAATCAGGTCTGATAAGAAACACTTCTTAGAATGCAATGAAGACAAATAACAACAATCTGCATATTGCCACCAACCACAGATGTGGCATCGTTATCAGCGCACTTGATTTTCTTTATATCCACTGACGAGCTTGCCGGGGCACCTTTGTTTGCCGGTCATTCTGGTATCATGCAGATATTTACGGCGTACAAGCCCACTAGCATGACATTGTAATAAGGCCTGAGCCTAACGCTTTAATGTGTGTCATACACTCAGTGGCGTAATCGTTGACAATATGGTGCATGTAATCGTAAGCGTCCAGCGAAATCCATCTGGTCATAATCTGAAGCATCCGACAAAGTGGTGTCCACCAAATAAGTGATCTGCGCCCAATATCCTGAGCCGGAACTTTGACAAAGGCCAACGAAAAATGGGAGCGGATGTTACAGAGTTCTCGGTACAGGGGAAAAGTGGTACCTGTCGCCAGTTCTCCGATCTGTTTAACCGGGAAATTATCTCCTACAGCTTGTCAGAAAGGTCGGTGATGGAGCATCGTTAATACGATGCTATACGATGCATTCACAGTGCCCGGCCAGAGGATGCCCCGTCGCTGCATATGGATCAGGGTTGGCAATATCGAATCGCAGGCTATAGGCAAAGTTAAAGCCCCATGGAGTAGCACAAAATATGCCGCACAAAGGAAACGGTCTGAATAACGCAGTGATGAAGAACTTCTTCAGCACACTGCTAAAACGCATAGTGATCGAGCGCTGATTCTGGCGAACAACTGAACTAATACATCAGAATCTGCATTATGTTAAATAAATATAAAAAGATGGTTTAAATACCCCGTTACTTTTGACTTACACTATACGGTATCGCATCGTTTAATATTCGCACCGGCCAGATTTTTATTTCTATTAGTTGTCACAATACTGAATGCGTACGACCACAGTATTCTGGCTCCTGTGTGGTTATGCTTTAATTCTGCGTTCCGGGCAGATAAGCAGTTGCTTGCAGGAATCCTTCTTGTGTTAATGTCAGTTCCCCTTTTTACCAGTGCTGATTTCCACATTCCGTCCAACAGAGCTTATAGCCTTTCCCTGGATTATAGCATTGTCCGGCTGAAGTTCTTTTTGAATAATAATAGAAGCACTGCTGGCAGATCCAGTCCGTTTTTCATAACCCACTGTACTGATAACCATAATCTAATCAGTAGAAATTGAGTCGAAAATAAGCACTACTCCATACAGGATAATTAGAGGTCAGTTTGATTATTCACAATTCATCATCAGCATTTTCTATTTCTGACGAAATCAATATGAAAATAACCATATATGATAATTATTATAATAACGGCTTTAATTGGAATACATATATTACAACGTATTATATATAATTGGTATTCTGGGAACTATATTCTCAAAATACAGTAGAAACGAGGTATGTTTCTGGTGGAAAGGACAGTGGGATTAAAAAGTAAGAATTGATAAAAAAACGCCAGCAACACATAGTGCCGGCGGAGGGAATACCCCATGGAGAAAATGTGATGCCTAGAGCATCATGAATATATAATTAAAAATAGTTAGCGTTGTCAATACTTTCACAAAAATAATTTTCGTAGTATAGAAAGATATTTTTATGCATGACCTACCTGAATTTGCTCCGGGTAGAGGTTATAAATAAAAATTGAATCACGACAAACACAATATTCATAGTATGGCGATGCCTACGCCAGCAAGAATAGCGCCAATAATATTGGGAATATAATAGACACCAGACGCACAGGCATCTCACTCCTTAACAAACAACAATCAGGATATTTACTTTTACCAAGCTAACTGTTTACACCCAAAGTGCACACAATTAACCATTCAATAACAAATGGCAATATCCATAGCCATACGACTTTACCTTGTAATGTTCGGTATTTCTTTATAATTATTCTGGGAAATCTATCATTTATTTTTAAAATCAAATTATCTTGTTGTTTAAAAATAAGTTCACATACTTTATCATCTTCTTCCGCCATCAACATCTCTGCATACTTAAACATTTCAGAACGTTCCTTTAGCACAGAAGAGTAATTATATGTCCAGTTCCCAGGCAATAATGCTTATGGATATTTAATTCATAATTTAGAGAATATTTTGCAATAATATTTGGCAGTATTCAGAAATACCTGAAAAATCATACTATACAGCCCTAGGGAATGGATAAAGATTCTAACAAAGCATTTCAACAATATATACTTGTTAAAAATCCATATCGAAATGCCGTTGCAGCATTAATATATGCCTCATTCATAAAATGTAAAAGAGCAAGGGAAGGTGCGAATAAGCGGGGAAATTCTTCTCGGCTGACTCAGTCATTTCATTTCTTCATGTTTGAGCCGATTTTTTCTCCCGTAAATGCCTTGAAT
>JAIJJM010000259.1 GCA_022728415.1 Collinsella sp.
CCCCCTGCGCCGAGGTTTGCCCGGTGAATGCCATCGAGCACGATGGCGATCGCATCCACGTCAAGGAGCAGGAGTGCATCGGGTGTAGGTTGTGCGCCATCGCGTGCCCCTTCGGAGCCATCCATCCCGATGGCACGTCCATCGCCGGTGTTGCAGGCATGTGCGACCCGACGCCTTCGTATCCTAAGTCCCTGAGCAGCCTGCTTACGTGGGCTCCCGGCCAGTACACCTGCGCTGTCAAGTGCGACCTGTGTGCCTTCGATCCGGACGGGCCGCATTGTGTGGCGGCGTGCCCCACCAAGGCGCTGACCGTCATGGGCGGCGCGGCCGATCGCGAGCTCGACGAGGCCAAGCGCCTGCGCTCGATCGAAAACGGTCCGGCCGTCGACGCTACCGCCGTGGCCCAGGGCCTGTCCGAGAAAGCAGAAGGGAGCGTAGACAATGGATAGCATGACGCTGTTTATCGCATCGCTTGCCGTCTCGTGCATCGGTGCACTCGCCTCGATTCTGCTGATCAAGGCCGATAACGCCGCCAAGACCGCCGGCTGCCTTATCGGCGCCGTTGCCGCGGTGCTTTCGTTTGTGGCCGGTATCCAGGCCGTGCTGGGCGATGTCACGTCGGTCGACACCATCGTGTTCTTCCCGTTTGCCCATTTCCAGCTGCTGCTCAATCAGCTGTCCGGCCTGTTCGTGGCGCTCATCTCGGTGCTCGCGTTTGCCGGTTCGATCTACGGTCTCAACTACTTTGATGAGTACCCGGGCAAAAAGGGCCGCGCCGGCTTCTTCTTTAACACCTTCGTGGCGTCCATGATGCTCGTCATCACCGCCGACAACGTGTTTTGGTTCCTGGTTGCCTTTGAGCTCATGTCGCTGACCTCGTACTTCCTGGTCGTGATCGAGGAGAACGAGAACTCCATCCATGGCGGTTGGCTCTACTTTGTGATCGCGCACGTGGGCTTTGTGCTCATCATGGCGAGCTTCCTCACCATGACCAACTTTGCCGGTGGCTCGTTTGCCTTTGCGGATTTCCGCACTACGCAGTTTAGCCCCGCGGTCGCATCCGTGTGCTTCGTGCTCGCCTTCTTTGGCTTTGGCGCCAAGGCCGGTATTATCCCGCTGCACGGCTGGCTGCCCAAGGCACATCCCGAGGCGCCGTCCAACGTGAGTGCCCTCATGTCCGGCGGCATGATCAAGATCGGTATCTTCGGTATCCTCAAGGTTGGTCTCGACCTGCTCTCCGCCTCGGGCGTTCAGGTCTGGTGGGGCCTTATGGTCATGGTATTCGGTGCGATCTCGTCGGTTCTCGGTGTGGCCTTCGCCCTGCAGGAGCATGACATCAAGCGCCTGCTGGCCTATCACTCCGTCGAGAACATCGGCATCATTCTGCTCGGTGTCGGCGCCTCCATGGCCGCCATGGCGCTCGACTCGGTCGGCATCGCCGTCCTGGCCCTGATGGCCGCCCTCTACCACACGTTTAACCACGCGATGTTTAAGGGCGAGCTGTTCTTGGGCGCCGGTGCGCTGCTGTACTCCACGGGTACGCGCAATATGGAGAAGATGGGCGGCCTGTTCCGTCGTATGCCGGCAACGGCCATCTGCTTCCTCGTTGGCGCGCTTGCCATCTCGGCCATCCCGCCCTTCAACGGCTTTGTGTCCGAGTGGTTTACCTACCAGTCGCTGTTTAACGCCGCCATGCAGGGCGACAAGGCCGTCATGATCGTGGCCGTGTTCGCTGCCGTCGCGCTTGCCATTACCGGCGCGCTGGCCGTCACGTGTTTCGTCAAGGCCTATGGCGTCTCCTTTGCCTCCGCGCCCCGCTCCAAGGCCGCGGCCAATGCCAAGGAGGTTCCCGCCCCCATGGTGTTTGCGCAGGGCCTGCTCGCGGCCATCTGTGTCGTGCTGGGCATCGGCGCTCCCGTGATCGCGCCCGTGCTGGTCGATGTCGCCGCGTCCGTGCTGCACCCGTACGGCGGCGTGTATGCCGCCGAGGGCATGGAGCTCATGAACCAGTACTCCGGCGCTGTTACCTCCACGCCCGCGATCGCTATAGCGCTCGTGGTGCTCGTCGGCCTTGCCTGCGGTTATCGCAAGCTCAAGACCGTCGGCAAGGTGCAGAAGTCCCAGCCGTGGGCATGCGGCTATGCTCCCAACGAGCATATGCCCGTCGTGGCCACGACCTTTGCCTCCGAGGTGTCCTGGTTTATGCAGCCGCTCTACACGCTGCGCGACCGCTGCACGGCCGTCTGCTGGTCCATCGCGCACTTCTTCCAGAAGCTCACCGGTGTGGCCGAGGCTGTGGAGCCCGTATCCGACAAGGTTCTCGTCGATGCCCCGCATAAGGGTGTCGAGAAGCTCGCCGACCTCGCGACTAAGCTCGAGGGCGGTAACTACAGCATCTATATCTGCTACATCGTCGCGGCACTCGTGGTGTTCCTCGTGCTCGCCGTGCAAATGGGTTAAGGAGGGGAGAGCATGAACAACATCGTACTTGCCGTTCTGCAGGGCGTGGTCGTTATGGCCGTCGCGCCGTTCTTCTCCGGTCTCGGCCGCGTGATCCGCGCCAAGATGCACAACCGTCGCGGCCCCAGCATCATGCAGGACTACCGCGACCTGGCCAAGCTCTTTGCGCGCCCCGAGTCCCAGTGCGAGGACGCGAGCTTTGCGCTGCGCATTATGCCGCCGCTGTTCTTCGCCGTCGCCTTTATGCTCGCGATGGGCCTGCCGCTCTTTACGGCACAAAGCCCCATCCCGGTCTTTGGTGACGCCATCACCATCATGTACAGCCTGGCGCTCGCCCGCTTCTTCTTCGCTCTCTGCGGCGTGGATTCGTCCAACGCCTACGCCGGTATCGGCGGCGTCCGCGAGCTGCTCATGAGCGTGCTCATCGAGCCGTCCATGCTGCTGGCGCTGTTTGCCGCCGCCCTGGTGTGCGGCTCCACCGACATCGCCACCATGGGTCAGCACATCATGACGGGTGCCATCGATGCACCGGTTGCCGTAATCCTCGCCGGCATCGCCTTTGCGATCGCCTGCTACATGGAGCTCGGCAAGCTGCCGTTTGATCAGGCCGAGGCCGAGCAAGAGCTTCAGGAAGGTCCGCTCGCCGAGCTTTCCGGCCCGTCGCTTGCGATAGCCAAGCTCGCCATGTCCATGAAGCAGGTCCTGGTCGTCGCCTGGTTCTGCGCGATCTTCGTCCCTTGGGGCGAGCCCGCGACCGTGGGCGCCGCCGCCGTTCTGGGCGCGGTCATCTTCCTGGTGAAGTGCCTGATCGACTTTGTCGTATGCAGCGTGATCGAGAACTCCTGCTCGCGCTCGCGTTTTAAGGTGCTTGGCAATCAGACCTGGGCCGTCGTGGGCATCGCCGTCCTGGCGTTTGTCTTCGTGGTCGTCGGCGTGTAGGAGAAGGGAGAAACAATGTCATTTGCAGTCAGTCTGTCCCTTCTCGGCTTGGTCGCTATCGCGGCCCCGATGGTGGCCTCGGTGCTCGTCGCCCTGTTCCCCCGTGCGTACGCCAAGTGGTTCAGCGTTTTGGGTGCCGCCGTCTCGACGGTCTGCACTATCGCCCTCGCCGCGAATTTCGCCGGCGCCGGCATGCCCGACACACAGGTCCCCCTGATCTCGTTTGGGCAGACCCTCGTCATGGGATTCACCTTCGATCGCATGAGCACGCTGCTCGCGCCCGCCTTTGTGGGTATCGGCCTGCTTGTCGTGATCTATTCGATCCCCTATATGAGCGAGAATAACCGTGAGCATCCCGATGCACCGCGTCGTCGCTTCTACGCGTACCTCGCGACCTTCATCGGCGCCATGGCCGGCCTCGTGTACAGCTCGACCCTTTTGGGCCAGCTCGTGTTCTTTGAGATCACGGGTGCGTGCTCTTGGGGCCTCATTAGCTACTACATGACGCCTACGGCCAAGAAGGCCGGCATGAAGGCCCTGATTATCACGCATATCGGTGCGCTCGGTCTGTATCTGGGCGCCGCCATCGTGTTTGCCCACACCGGTACCTTCGCCATTACCGCGATTGCCGGCCTCGATGCCAAGCTCAAGGCCATCGTCCTTTTGCTCGTGCTGTTTGCGGCCTGGGCCAAGTCCGCACAGGTTCCCATGTACATGTGGCTGCCTTCGGCCATGGAGGCGCCGACGCCTGTTTCGGCCTACCTGCATGGCGCCTCGATGGTTAAGGTCGGCGTGTGCGTGTTCGCACGCGCACTCGTCTCTGCCGGCGAGGTTCCCGAGATCGTGGGCTGGGT
>JAIJJM010000260.1 GCA_022728415.1 Collinsella sp.
GGATGCACTACTCCGCCAATCGCGAGACGGCAGCCGTCCTTTCCGATTGGATATCCGGTTAGGCCGTGACCCAGCGTGACCCCAGAGAATGACCAAAATTGTATGGATATCCGTGACTCAAATTTGACCCCATGGATTTTCGGCAATTTTTGAGACTGGGTATAAATTGGGCGAACTAAAACAAACTGCGACAAACTGGAGCAAACTGGAGAGAGTTTTTAACTATAGGTTTGCAATTGTCGCTGGTGGCTTGCATGTGATGCCGCTTCAGATCACCTGAAAAGGGGAGGATTTGGCCGCTCTACCCTGCCCTTTTTGCTACTGGGACAAAAATGAAACTCAACACCCTTGAGTTTCATTTGAGTTTCTATTATCAGAGCAGTTTTGTCTCACTTTTGTGCCGTTGAGTATCGCCGTGTATCGCTACGTTCGTTTTCCGTATAAAATACGAGACGACATGGAAATGCCCGCACTTTCGATTCATAGAGTGGGAGTAGGACGACAGGGTTCTGACCTGCGATTTTGAGTGCCGCACTATGCCGCTGAGTTTCGTTTCGTACGAGAGTCATGACAAAGCCACCAGCGACGGAGATGAGTAAAAGCGATTAAAGAGCCTCCGTTCCCTGCGTTGGGACGGAGGCTCTTTCTTTGCCGTTTTACTCCCTTGTCTCCGTTCGGGGATTATTTCTTGCTCATTTAGGGCTATTCGCGCTGAAAGATTTTGACTAGCTTGGTGTCCTTTATTTCGTAGACAATGTCTGCGACGTTCTCGACCAGCCTCTTATCGTGGGAGACGAACACTATCGTTCCGGCATAGGCGCTCATCATCTGCTCGAGGGCTTCGGCGCTCTTGATGTCCAGGTAATTTCCAGGCTCGTCCATGAGCAAGATGTTGTATCTGCCCAGCAGCATCTTCGCGAGTAGCAGCTTGATGACTTCGCCTCCCGAGAGAACGCCAACGTCCTTTGTCAGGTCGCGCGGTCCGATTCCCATAGAGGCGAGGATGCCTCGAATTTCGGTCATGCTGTACTCGCAACCATCCTGCATGAACGAGATCGCAGACTGACGGGCGTCGAACTTGTAGCCTGTTTGCTCGAAGTAACCGATCTCTGCCTTGGGAGAGATGTTGATACCGTCGGCGCGTCGAGCGATTGCCTTCAGCAGGCTGGTCTTTCCTGTACCGTTGCCACCGGTGATGGCCACTTTGGCACCGAGCGGTATCTCGAATTTCGCGTGGTCATAGAGCATGCAGTTGCCGAAGCTCAAGCTGAAATCGTCTGCCGAGATGGGAAATTTACTATGCAGTTCCAGGGCCTTGCTCTGGCGGAACCGCACGGCGCGAATGCTATCTGGGGCCTCAATCCCTTCGAGCGCTTCGAGGCGCTTCTCCATGTCCTTAGCCGCCTGGTACATCCTCTTCTGTTTGGTGCCGGTTGCTTTCTGATGCCCCAATCGACCTGCATACTCGTTGCTTTTTTTCGCAGCCTTCCGCTTGGCGTCGACCTGCCGTGCTTTTTTCCGTTGTTTTTCGATGGCGGCTTCGAGGCGATCGCGCTCGCGCATCGCCTCTTCGTATCGAGTCGCCTGAGCTTTGCGCTCTTCTTCTTTCTGTCGCAGATAGTCGGAGTAGTCACCCCAGAATTCGGAAATACCGCCGTCTTTGAGCTCCCAGATCTTGTCTACCACCTGGTCGAGAAAATGACGGTCATGGCTCACGATGAGCAGAGCCCCATCAAATGCCTTGAGTTGTCCGACGAGAAGGCGGATGCCGTCTTGGTCGAGGTGGCTCGTAGGCTCGTCGGCGAAGATCGCGCTTGCATGCTGGGAGAGTGCAGAGGCAATCTTGGCGCGTGTTTCCTCCCCGCCGCTCATCGTCTCCTGCGCCACTCCGGCGACGTTGAGACGGGAGAGCATCTCACCACTGTCCTGAGCCGCATCAAGGTCGAGTTCATCGAGTTGGCCGATGAGGGCAATGCTGCCGAAGCGCCTGACGTCGGCGTCCGCAATGGTAAGATTGCCGCTCAGAATTTTAAGCAGGCTGGTTTTGCCTGCGCCATTGTCTCCCACCAAGCCGATGCGATCGTAGGAGTAGATTTCCAACTCTTCGATATCCAGGATATCGCGGCCGGCATATTCCAAAAAGATGTCTTTAGCTTTGACTATGAGTTCCATAGGTTGAACCGCCTTTTGTGTATTAGCCTTTTACTGGAAGCGCAGCCATGCCAAAAAAGATTGCTCACGTCGATTTTTCGCCTTTGCCCAATTGCCGGCGCGAGCGTTTTGACCTTGCGCAAGCCGGCAAATCCGAAAATGATAGTTGGCGACGAATAAGGAGCGCGATGTGGGATGTCGGCGCAATACCTCGTCGTCGCAAGGGCTTGAAGGCTGACGCGTGAACCGATGGCTGCCGCCTCTTTTTTTCGAATACTTGGGCTATTGAATCCGCCCGGTATCTCTTTTCCCCACGTTTCGGACGCTCGGAGCAAGCAGCATAGCCATCGCAAGCAGTACCATGGTCGCTCCAGAGCCGACGAACCATAACGGAGCTCCAAGCAGATCCGCAAAAACGGAGGGGGCCGCGAGGCCCATGGGCATGGCCCACGCCATGATGGTTCCGTAGAGGCCGAAAACGCGGCCTAGGTACTCAGGAGGTATCTGCTCCTGCATAAGGGCAGTCTGGGTTCCCGCGTACAACGGGGAGCATGCGCCCATAAGAAAGCTCGCCGGTAGGAAAACGGCGAACAGCGACGGGCCGATCAATCCGGATGCGATTGCGACGACGCCGAAGCCGGCGATCGCGGCGACCATGGTGAGCGACCTATTGCGGAACCCTCCCGTGGCCGCCAAAATGCCGGACCCAGCCAGCATGCCTGCGGAGAAAAGGACCTCCACCAAAGCAGCATCCCCCGTGCTACCGCCAAAATGTCCCAAGGTCATTATTGGGAACAATGCCGCGAGTGGGGAGAACGCGAAAGCGAAGACGAACCCGCACCAAAGAAGGGCGAACAGCCCCCTGTATCCCCTGATCAGCTTGTAGCCGTCCGAAATCTCAGAGAAAAGTTCTCGAACTTTATTGGAAAAGGACGAGCTGCGGTCGGCTTCGTCGAGTCCTCCTGCGTCTATCTGAGCGGCGAGGACAGCTAGAGAAGCGAAAAACGCCCCCAGCACGTCGAGGGCAATCATGGCGGTAATGCCCGCCACAGGATAAATCACTGCCGCGAGCGCGGCGCCAAGAATGTATCCGGCGGACTGAATCGCCTGCATCACTCCCGATAGGCGAACGAGATGCTCTGGCGGGGCGAGATGGGGCGTGAGGGATTGGGAGGCCGGCGTGTAGAACGAAGTGCCAGCTGCGCGGAGAAACAGGGCGATGAGTATTGACCACGCAGGTAAGCTGCCGGCCAACGAGGCAATCGCCAAGGCGGCGCCCACCGCGGCAACGAAGAGGTCGGCGCCGATGAGAACACGTTTCAAAGGCAGCCTGTCGACAACGGCGCCCGCAAGGACTCCGAACAAAGCAATCGGCAGAAAGCCTGCTAACGATGCCAGGGAGAGGAGGGAAGATGATTCTGTCGTGAGGGCGATATGCCAAATGAGACCCATTTGGAGAATCAAGCTCGTCAATGTCGACACGAGCTCCCCGCCCCATACGAAACAAATCTTAAATTGCCATGAATGGCACAGCGAAACAGACCTGCGCCGAGAGGTTTCAAATATCATGGTTATGTCCAATCGTGAAATGGCGTGCAGAAAAACAGCGCGACGCCACAACAGCGCCGCTTTCTAGGCGCTCATCCACGTGCGGAAAAGACCAACCACGACACCCCTCCTTTGTTAATTCGGTCTGGCAAACCATGTAATATTAACGAGGCTTGAGTTTGCCTGTCAAGAATCGACCATCGGAAAGGGCAATCCTCTCTGGCCATTCGATTCCTTTTGTATCTTTGGTTGCATAGGTGACCCGCCAGGGCTATTACGCGTGGAAGAGGAGCCTGCCGAGCTGGCCGATGAGGCGCTGAAGATGGCCCTGGTCAGGCGAAACGATCCCAAGGGATGCGTACATCATTCGGATAGTAAGAATGTTGCCAGCAGGTTTTGCGGCAACCGCAAAGGAGCCGTATCCTGCAGCTGGAATCACGTTGCAGCATCCTGACCCGAATTCCGATTGGCGGACGGCCCGCTTCGGCATCCTGACCAGCACAGCGATCGAGCCTTGTCATTCCTTGGATATGCCGGTTGC
>JAIJJM010000261.1 GCA_022728415.1 Collinsella sp.
TTGGCGGCAATCTTGTAGACGAACATATCGAAGGCGAGCAGGCAGCGCTCGTCACCCTCAGAGGCGCGCGTACGAATGTCGCGAGCGTCGTTGGAGATGCCCGAGATGGCAAGCAGACCGGACTGCTTGTTCATCATGTCGTCGACTTCCTGGTAGCTGTAGCCGCCCTCGCGCTGCAGGTAGCACACGGTAGCAGGGTCGATGGAGCCGCAGCGGGTTCCCATCATCAGGCCGTCAAGCGGCGTGAGGCCCATCGTGGTATCGCGGCAGACGCCGTCCTCGATAGCGGCAAGCGAGGCGCCGTTGCCCAAATGGCACGAGAGCAGGCGGTGGCAGCGCGAGCCCAGGATCTCCTTGGCCATCATCCACTCGTAACGGTGGCTCGTACCGTGCGCACCGTACTTGCGCACGTGGTACTTGTCACACACGTCCTTGGGCAGCGCGTAGGTGTAGGCGACCTCGGGCATGGTCATGTGGAACGAGGTGTCGAAGACAGCCACGTTGGGCAGCTCCGGATACTTCTCGCGGCAATATTCGATTGCCGCGGCCTCGCCGTAATTGTGCAGCGGGGCGAGCGGGGCCACCTCAAGGATCTTAGCCATGACCTCATCGTCGACGACCGCGGAATCATCGAAGTGCCAGCCACCCTGAACGATACGGTGGCCGATGCCATCGATCGTAAAGTCGGTCTTCTCGAGCTCCTCGAGCACGCGCGCAATGGCGCAGCGATGATCGGGAAAAGGGACCTCCTCGGTCTGCTTGGCACCACCGTTCTCAGAGTGGCCAAAGATGCCCATATCCGATCCGATACGCTCGCAGTTACCCTTGGCGAAAACCTCGCGGGTATCGGTATCCAAAAGCTGATATTTAAGGCTCGAGCTGCCGGCGTTGACAACAAGTACGTTCATGAGACTCCTTCGTGATTACAGTACGGTCGGCAAACCTATAAGGTGGCCGTACCCTTAATAAGAAGTTATCAGAATCCAATAAATATCTATCAAACTCTTCGCCCAACGAGCGCAAAAGAGGGACTGAACGGCACTTGGTCGTTCAGTCCCCTCACCTTGCATCAATTACTTGCCGTTGACGATGCGCTCGACGTCGGAAGCGATCATGAACTCCTCGTCCGTGGGGATGACGAAGATCTTGACCTTGGAATCCTTGGCGGACAGGCACCAAGCGCCGTCGCCACGCAGAGCGTTGCGGGCATGATCCATCTTGACGCCCATAAAGGCCAGACGATCGGCCACGCCGGCGCGGACGGCCGGAGCGTGCTCGCCGATGCCAGCGGTAAAGACCAGGGTGTCCATGCCGCACATGGAAGTGGCCATCTCGGCGGCCTTGGCGGCAATCTTGTAGACGAACATATCGAAGGCGAGCTGGGCCTCGGGGTCGCCGGCAGCGGCGAGCTCCTCGACATTGCGGCAGTCGTTGGTCTTGCCGCCGGTCACGGCCAAAAGGCCGGACTTCTTGTTCATCATCTCGTCGACCTCGTCGAAGGTGTAGCCGCCTTCGCGCTGCAGGTAGCACACGGTAGCAGGGTCGATGGAGCCGCAGCGGGTGCCCATCATGACACCGTCGAGCGGCGTCAAGCCCATGGTGGTGTCCATGCACTTGCCGTCCTCGATGGCGCACAGGGAAGCACCGGAACCGATATGGCACACGACAACCTTGCGGGCCTCGCCGTTGGTCATCTCGGCGACCTTCTTGGAGATGTAGCGGTAGCTGGTGCCGTGGGCGCCGTACTTACGGATGTGCAGCTTGTCGCAGACGTCCTTGGGCAGGGCGTAGGTCTTGGCGACCTCGGGCATGTTGAAGTGGAAAGCGGTGTCGTAGACCGTGACGTTGGGCAGATCGGGATACTGCTCCAGGCAGTACTCGATCACGTTGGCCTCGGGGTTGTTGTGCAGCGGGGCAAGCGGGGCGACCTCGCGGATCTTGGCAAGAACGTCCGCATCGACGAGGGAGGAATCGCCGAAGTACCAACCGCCCTGAACGATACGGTGGCCGATGCCCTCAATCTTGACGCCGTTGGCCTCGAGGTCCTTCAGGACGACCTCGATGGCGACCTTGTGGTCGGGGAACTCGATGTTCTCGGTCACCTTCTTGGAGCCGTTGGCAGCATGGGTGAAGGTACCGCCGGTAAAGCAGACGCGCTCGCAGGAGCCCTTTGCGGACACCTTGTGGGACTTGGTATCGATGACCTGATACTTAAGGGTCGAAGATCCCGCGTTGACGACCAGAACGTTCATGTGTCTCCCTACTAACAGGCGGTGTGGCGCCGCCAGATTACATACGCTTCAATAATAAACCCAAACGCCCGCGCGCTCGGGTTTATTGCGTTGATATATAAGTTATCGATGCCCGAATACTCATGTCCTTTGGCTTGTAAGACGAAAGAGCGCGGGGATATACACCAAAGAAGCGATCCCGAGTGCAACAAGCAAAATGACTCGAATGCCCGCGATGCTGCTCAACGCAGCATTGAACAGATAGAAAAGGATGGCACCCACCGCCACCATCTGGCTTTGAACCGAAATCAGTGAACAGCGCATCGAAGAATCGGCAGCATTTTGAAAAATTGAGTATTTAATTGGAGCAAATAACGAGTAAGCGACCTCCTGCAGCACATAGAACACGGGTAGCAAATAGACCGGAGTAAAGGGAATCAAAAACAAAGCTGTCAATGCTAAGTGCATGATGCCGCAAATACGCGCAAAACGGCCCTTGTCGACACGAGCAATCACACTGGGCACAATAAACCCTATGGAGGCGGAGACAAGGAGCTGGATTGCAATGGTCACGCCCGAAGCGACGGCATTCATGCCGCGACCCGCAAGCAACAGTGAGAAAAAGTCTTCCAGGGCGACAAAGGCAAATGCCTGAGAACAGTCCATGATGAACGCTGACCGAAGAATGCCATTACACGCAATAGCAGCACCGATCATCTTCGGGCTAACCCCACGCTCAGGTGTCGCCACAATGCCCCCTCTTCGCATCTCAGGAATGCAGACAACGACAACCAACGTCAGCACCATTGCGATGATATCTGCCGAAAGACCAATGAGGTATGCACCGACGGACGAAATGAAACCGCCCACACAAGCGGAGATAGCATAAGAGGCATAGAAAACAAATCGCTCAACGACATTAAGCCTTACGAGCTGGTCCTGAGAGACGCTGTCAATGTAAATCGCTTCTATGGATCCGCTCACACATGCAACGGCAAAACCTTTGAGAGCAAACGCGCCGATTAAAAGCAGAGGAGAACGGACGAGAAGCAGGGCGGCGTAGTATCCAAGCATTCCCACGACGCCAACGAGACCGCTGGTCTTTCGTCCAAACCTATCAGCAATATAGCCAGTGGGAACTTCAAGGATGAACTTGCTCACTTGGTAGGCAATCATCATGCTAGAGATCGCTACCATCGAGAATCCGACGAATTCAAGGTAAACCGTCAGAAAATACAAGATGGTGCTGAAGTTCGACAGAAAAACGAACGTCATATAAAGCAAAACCGTACGGTTTTTCATGCTCCGCCCTCCAAGAGTCAGCAATCTAAATCGGAATCTTGGAAAAGCATGAGGGCAAAGCTGTCAGCTATGTGTTACAAGGCGTCAATAATCACTTGACGTCTCGAAGCCAATTAATCTCACGAAGCAAGATGACGCAAGAGGTGCAGAAATACCGTCTGGTGTCGATCGGTCCAGGCATTTTGTCGATAACAAAAGTAGATAGGCAAGGTTACATCACGCGAACCTTCAATGGAGCACTCAACCACTTCTGACCCATCCGATGCGAGAGAGGACCCAGACAAACTCAATATCAATCCCCCGGCTTGAAGAAACTCAGTCTGAGCCCTGCTTCCGTATTCGACATCACGGAAGCGAAAATTGACGAGCTGGGCTTCGGGACATTGATTGATTGCATTGAGACAGGGTGACAAATTAATGGGAACAGCGAGCCTGCCGCCCAGTAACTCAAGAATGGTCATAGCGTCAACAGATTGATGACCCGCGGGGCATGAAAGAACCTTGAGCTCCTTTTCACCCAAGTATTTTGAAGAAAGGACGCTGTCCCGTGGTTCCTCAAATGAGATGGCCGCGTCCGAAATTCCAAGTATGAGTGATTCAAAGCACGTTGCCGTTGGCTGATGCCACACATCAAGATGAATCTGAGGGTGCGAGCTTTCAAACGAGTCGTACCAGTTTTCGGAAAAAAGGCGCCCCCGTCCGT
>JAIJJM010000262.1 GCA_022728415.1 Collinsella sp.
GACCCATGGCCGAAGCATCCCTCGACCACCCCAGCCGGCCTCCGACCGACAGCCCCCGCCAGCGCCCGCCAGGCCGCCGTCATGTCGATTGCCAGCGCCCCCATCCGGCAAAAGTCCCACCCAAGGCCAGTGAAACGGGACCTTCGCGGGACGGAGCACATGCCGCCACCGACCTCAAATAGGGAACGCGGCGTTATATCTACAATCGCGCTCTCAAAACTCACAGGGCCAAATTCACTAAAAATGGCCTGTATCTGCGAGTTTTGAGAGCGCGGTTCCCGCAATCCCCGAGATTCACCGCGTGCTGTCGCGCACAATCACGTTGCAATCGGTCATCAACAAATCGGGCTTAGCGATCTCACCGCGGATGCGCCCGAGAATCCGCTCGACGGCGGTAGGCGCGGTCCACTCCAGACGCGAATCCATGGTGGTGAGCGGAATCTGCAGATATTGCGACTCCTCGATGTTGTCGAACCCGATCACCTGAACCTGCCGGGGAATCTCGATGCCGTTCGCGCGCATCACGGTCAACGCGCCGATGGCCAGCTGGTCGTTCAGGCCGATGACGCCGTCGAACGGCACGCCCTTGTCGATGAGCTCCTGCGTGGCATGGGCGCCCGCGCCGATCGTCCATTCCTGCTCGACATTGCCGACCAGCCGCGCGTCCAGCGTCATGCCGCGTCGCCGGCATTCTTCGATGATGCCGCGCAAACGCAGCTGCGCGTTGCCTTCCACCGCGCCGAGCAGCTTCGCCTCGTCATATGCGCCACGTCCGCCGGCCACCGCCAGCGACTTCACGCCGCAGTCGAACATGTATCCGGCGGCCGATGCCGCCGCCTGCACGTCGTTGGGCGTCACATGATCGGCCTTGCCCCATGTGGTTCGCGCTCCGACCACCACCAGCGGGAAATCGACCTCCAGATCCTCCGGGTTGATGTCCTCGACCTCACTCATCGACAGAATCATGCCGTCCGACACCGTGGTGTTGAAGTTGCGCAACAACTCGCGGGCGCCCGTCGCCGACCCTTCCGCGTATGTGGTGATGTACACGAGGTACCCGCGCTGCCGGGCGGCGTCGATCACGCGGTTCGCGAGCTCGGACAGGTACGGCGCGGTCAGCGTCGGCACAGCGAGCGTGATGAAGCCGGTGCGGTCCCGGTTGAGGTTGCGCGCGGCGACGTTGACCCGGTATCCGGTCTGCTCGATGACGGCTTCGACTTTGGCGCGGGTGGCGTCGGTCATGCGTCCGGTGCCGTTGATGACATTGGATGCCGTTTTCAGCGACACGCCGGCCGCGGTGGCGACGTCGCGCAACGTGACGCGCCGACGTGCGGCCGTCGTCGGCGAGCCTGGCAGGTTCTGCGCGATCTCGCTCTTGCCGGTCTTGCCGTTTTCGGTCTTGCCCATCGCGTCAACCTTACTCGTAGAGGAAACTCCCCCTATGGTAATCGTCTTCGCCGAAGTTGTCATACGGGCCTCCTTACCGCATGTCTGCTACGGTTGTGTCGTCTTCGCGACATCGTTGCCATCCGATGACGTGTTCGCCACCACGCATGTCGCCGCTGTTCATGACCACGCCAGGCTGCTCATCGATACCGTCACCGGTCTGATGAGCGGCACGCCATCCGTCCCGTTCGTCGAATTCGAGTCTGGCGAACCGATTTCGCGCTTGTTGCCGGTGCGGATGCGCTCGCCCGTGTACCGGTCCACGCCGCGCGGGCGCATGGCGTCCGGCAGAAAGCAGTGGTAGGCGATGACCCATTCGTCGGTGCCGGGGACCCGAAGTATGCAGTGATGCCCGGTGCCGAGTATGCCGAGGCGTTCGTTGGCGACCAGGATTTCGCCGCGATAGGTCCACTGCGAACCGTCGCCTTCCATGGTCGACGCGGTCGCATAGGCGACTCGATAGTCGGGGTCGTTGGTGTCGCCGATCGAGTACGTGAGATAGTACGTCCACGTTCCGGCATGCTCTCTCACGTTCAGATATGCGGCCTCCCGGATGTCGGGCGTGGCTTCGGGGATGATGCGCAGCATGTCGTCGGACAGGCGGGAGTAGCGCGCCCGGTTCTGCCCCCCAGGCTAGGTACCATCGGCCGGTCTGCGGGTCGCGGAACGCCGCGGGATCGACGCCGGGCGCGACGATGCCGGTGTGCGCGTACCCGGTTCCGAAGCCGTGCCGCGCGGCGTGCGAGCCGGTTCGCGCCAAGTCGCCCTGCAGAGCGTATCCTCCATCGATATGGTCGAATACCGCCACGTTGGTCTGCCCGTCGCCGCAGAAATACAGGTAATAGCGGCTGTCGCGAACGGCGAGCGCCGGCACCCAGGCGTGGGCGATCCGGCCGGGCAGGATGTTGGTCCGGCCGCTGCCGTCGAGATGCTGGTCATGCAGGTCGATGACGACGCCGCGGTCCTGCCAATGTGTCAGGTCTTCGGAGGCGAGGCAGTGGATCTGCCAGCCGCTCCACTCGCTGTGTCCGTCGGTGGCGGCGAACAGGTAACGTCCCGCGTTCGTATGCGAGTTCAGGGTCGGCGAAGAAACGCATGCCCCGCCTGCCGGTCGCGTCAGACGTGTCGGGGATGCGCACGGGGGCGTCGAGTCGTTCCGCAACGACGGAGATGACCACGCGCGAGGTATCGGCAGTCGAGCCGGCAATGCCCGACCCGTCATCGCGGTGCACCGCGAGCAGGAGCGGACGGAACAGATCCTGGGTCTGCGGTACGGCGGATCCATCGAGGGCCGTCACGGTTCCGTAATCGCTGCGGAACCGCAGTCGCAGCCGAGCGATGTCAGTGATTTCGCCACTGACCGCACCGTCCGGCGTCCATTGGTCCAGCGTCAACCGTAGCCGGTAATCGGCCCGCGGCCCTGCAGCCGGCGTTGCTTCCGCGCCGGAAGCCCGGTCACCGTCATGAACCCGCGTCTCCCCGCGCAGCAGCATTGCGATGTCGTCCACGTCGACGTCGTCGCGGACTTCGCCGCGGCCCGACTCTCCTCGAACCGACGCATTGTTATCTGCATCATCTGCCGCTGCGTCGCTCGCCGGAATCGGCGTCGACTCTTGCCGAATCACCTGATTGTCGGGTCGCGTCTCTGTGATGAATATCATCCGCTTCATTGCGTCTTCCTTCTGATATGGGCACGTCGACAAACCCCCTCGACCCGCCTGGGTAGCCACCGTTCGACCCCACACGCACGACATTGCGGCGCAACGGCTGACTGACTGCACTGTCTATCGCAACCCGGCCGCCCTATACACTCACCTTACGCAACCGTTTCAATAGACGTGGCCGGCTGATCCCCGCAGTGGACACGGCCGCGACCAGCCGGATGCTGCGACCGTCAGGAAGTTGCGACCGTCAAGAAGCTGCGCCCGGCTGGTCACCGGGCGTTGTGGAAATCGCCGGTCCCATGTCTGGAGCCGGCGATCCGTCAACGTTGCGACACCGTGATGAGCACACCGTTGCGTTTCAGCGTGACGGCCCTGCCATCATCGGCATTGCCGCATCCGCGGTAGACGAGCAGGGTCTCGCCTGCCGGCTCGCGCACGACAGCCTCGTTCTTCGCGCGGTTGAAGTAGAAGTCGAACCCCCGATCCACCGTCCGCATCTTTCACCCCGCGAAAGTCCCATTCGGAAGCGACGCACGATATGGCATGACAACGTTGATATAAGCCTATCGTGTCGACAGATGGCACCATCCGGCGATTTGCGGGGCATACGACGCACACGACATCGCAAAAGCCTGTACCACACCAGGGCTTTTTTGCCTCTTTTCAGCCTTCTGTGGTACACGCGCCCGATACCGGTTTGGAGTCGAATCCCGTTTTCCTTGATATTTCAAGGAAAACGAATGACATCATGTACCACACCAGGTCATGTAAACGTTTGCACGAGCTGGTGTGGCCATCGGCGTGGCCACACCACGGCCAAATCGGGCAAAATCACGCTGGTGTGGCACAACTACGAAACGAAGGGACGCGGCGACCTGCTGTCTCGGCCATAATTCGAGACGCCGAGCTGCGGATGATACCCCGAAAGCCCTCGGCCACCCCAGTCACCTTCGCGAACAGCCCTCGACCCTGCAGTTACGGACATGCCACGCATGACCAGCCCGCTGGTCTCACTGCCGTTCCCCGCCGATAAGCAGCCCGATCCACTAGCGGGAGCCTACAGGCTCAAAAATAACTCGTGAATGCGGGTGTCGTCGGTGAGTTCGGG
>JAIJJM010000263.1 GCA_022728415.1 Collinsella sp.
GAGGTATTCACTGATTTCGCTGTACCACATGTGGCTGAGTGCATTCTGGGAAAGACTGCGTTTCTCACGCCACGGTTTAAGCACCATGCGAAAGCATTTGCCCTCCTCCAGATAAGGCTGGATCTGCCGACCGATAGCGGTGAAGTTACCGCGATGTAATTTGATGCCATCTTGTGGGAGATTCACGCTTCACCTCCGCAGAGGTCAAACGCTGGATGCAAAAAATCGCAGGTGCATCTCTGCATCTGTGAAGGGAGAAGAGAGTTTGGATTGTATGTGCGCATAAACGTCCCCGTTTAGCGCAGAAGTCACCGGAGTTGTTCAGGCTCCGATGACATGATTATGGCAAAATGATTATGTAAAATCAAAAGCCAAAAAACAATTATGGTTTATTTTCTAGCTCTGATTTTTTGAAAGCTTCTATCAGACGATTAGCATCTTCTGTACCACCAGGAAGCACGTTTGATTTTTTAAGAATATACGGTGGGAACTTTGTGGTTAAATATTCATGCTTAAACCATCTACGAAACTCTGACAATGCAGAATCAGGATAGGCATTAATGATCTGAGGATTGGAACTTGCCTGAAGAAAATCTTCAGGGTAATAATGCTCACAGTCTACTCTTTCTCCAAATTCTGTTGCTAACCCCTTTGCTTTCCAGTGACGCGCCCAGCAAGAACCAACACTGCCATCAGGTACGGTATGCTGATTAATCGCTAATCCAGCATTGATGAGATCTACCATCATACCTGCAATTTCATTAAATATAATGAAATACCCATCAGGTATGGTTCCCTTATCTTTTAATAAAGATACTCTGTCATGGTAATGCCTCCACGGGTCCTCCGGTTGATATTTTAGCGCCTCGTATATAAATGTCTTGAGGCCTTTTTTAGCAAGCTCTCTGTAAGATCTAATTGCAGTCTCACTTTCTGCTTGTTTTGCTTCAAAGGCATAGTATTCAAGTATAGCCATGCATACAACATCTGGATAAGCATGGTACTCAACACCATTTCGAATTATTGGTATATAAAGTTTTTCATCTGTAAAACCTTCATTAAGAAGATATGTACCAATAAAAGTCATTCTTCCTTTTTTGAAAATACCGTTCTCAACGGATTGAGCCCACTCATCGGTAATTTCCTTGATTCGCAAACGCTGAACACCACAAACATTTGCCAACCCATTCTGAGTAAGGTACGGAATTCCGTTATCGAGTACCCCCATTTCTATACCGTTAATGACAGCCTCTTGCTTAACATCTAAGTCTAAAGGTATGGATCTGAGGGAGGTAGTTCTCTGTTGTGCCATTTTTGATCCTATCAATTTGAATTCATTGAAAAAATTAGGTGTTCCCTATGCATTAGAACACTCATCATAGTAACCCCACTCGTTTGTGAAAAAAACTAATTTCACAATCAGTTAACTCTCAAAATAACTGATATTCATACTCTCGCTATCCCATATATAGACATCCTTGTTTTAATACAACACTCATGGCTGGCGGCTATACTCCTAACAGATTTGACGCAAATACGGCAATACTCGACTCCACTTATCATCCTGCCACGGCTGAAGTTTTACATGTGCCGTTTCTCGGACGAGGATTGCTCGCGCTCTGTTGAGTATCTGGGGATATTCTTGCTCGATGGAAGTGAAGTGACCAGCTTCACCATGCTCCGCATCCTGAAGAAGATGAGTAACGTTCTGGTAGGCAATTAACATCACATTCCCTGCTCGCCATAACCAGGCGAGTGTGCAAAGTTCGTTATCAGTGAATTGTTTTGTGATTGGGGATTGTTGAACTGCTAGAACGAGAACGCCAGCATCCATTGGCAGTCCCTATAGTAAAACCATAGCTCAGGACGCTTCGTTCAGGATAGATAATTTTATTGTACTTACCTAACTTTCTTACTATAGCACGGTTGAAAAAGTGATTATTACTCAAAAATAAACCTCACCATCAACCATATATTTGAGAGTACTTATCGCCTGCTGGGCGGATATTGTTTTCATTAAAGGATAGTGTTTAAAAACAATGCCATTCATAAAATAGATATCACAGGTTTTATTATCTGTATTGATTATGATTTTTTCGAATGTTTTATAGGCAAGTGTACGACATAGCTCTCGCCCATTTTTACTGGTTAAGTCAATAGCATGAAAATCACCAAGTGAGCTCACCGCTTTACTCTTCAAAGTTTTTAATGATACAGAAGCCCTTCGTAATTCCTTATCTAATACTCTGATTTTTTCTGCTATAGCGGTAACTTCAGGCGCAACAGATAATGCAGCAATTAAATTATTAATTTTCATCTGGAGCTCAATAATTTTCAACTCTAAAGTTTCATTAGCATCTTTCTTGTTTTCAACTGGTTGGATTTTACTACAATTAAAAAGCAACTCATTAATGATATTATAATCAACCAAATCTCTCTTTATTGATGGCCTGTCACATCGATGCAGTCTTCTCATCGGACAAACATAATAGCCATGCAAACTTCCAGATACCGCATGAACAATCATGGTATTACCACAAGCCTCGCACTTCATAACTGTTCGAAGTAGATTTATCAACATAGGGTTTTTGCTACTATTGCTAATACCAAAAGGTGCCAACCGAATTTCCTGCACAGCGTAAAACAAATCATCTGATATGACTCTGGGATAATAGCCAGCGATTTCACTTATTCCTTTACCTCTTGCACGATATGAAGGTACGCATATACCTATCAGAGCTTTATTCGCTAATAATTTTTCAATTACAGAAGGTCCCCATGCACTTTCTTTTCCTGAGAAATTCTTTACAGCATGATCATTTAAATACTTGGCTATTGCATTCAATGAGCGCCTTTCCATCCTGAGTTTAAAAATTAGCTCAATAGTTTTCACCCTGTCGGGGTCTGGAACAAAAGCCGTTCTTTTGTCATCTAAGGAGAGCCATCTCGGACAAGACGCCGTCATAATCGTGCCTGACTCCAGTGCATCCTGCCGTTTTTTCTTCCATGATAATTTAACCCGACTTGACTTTATCTCGCTTTCTTCATTTGCCCTTTGTGCTATAAGTATGGCTTTTATTAATGAATATGGATCATTCAAAGAGTCAATATTATAGACTGTATTATCGCAAAGAGTTATAACATCAATACCGTGATTCAAAATCAATTTCAGACGCTCAATCGCTTCACCGACTTTTTCTCTTGAAAGTCTGTCCAGACTTTCAACTAACAATGTAGTTCCTGGCAATATATAACCATGCTCTATAGCATCTAAAAATTCCGAAAAAGCTCCTGATTGTGCATGCTTTCCTTTGAATGCACTTAATCCTAAATCTTCATATGTTATGGTATCAAGATAATAATCACTATTTACCTTTAACCATTCAGCAATAAGTCTTCTCTGTCGGTTTAATGAGTCGCCAGACATCTGACCTGGTGATGAAAATCGCATATATGCTATGGCTTTTTTCATGGTGACACCTGCTAACGTATGCTTTTATAAACCTTAGTGGTGAGATATAATTTTTGTTTAATTTTTATTTAAAAAGACAATTAAGGTCACATTATCTTGAATATACAACAATAATCGTATTGCAATTTTCTTACGCCATAATCTTGAAAGCACAAAAGAATACATAAAAAAAATAAAGACATTAACAAAAAGCATAAAACGAGGCTCATATAAATATAAGAGCCTCCATATTTTAGTCGTTTAGAAACAAATTATTTTTAATGTGGTGTGCTTCGTGACAATAAATTAATAACCAACACACCGGCACAAATCAACATCATGCCTATAATGGCTGGCAGGTCCAGCCGTTGGCCGAAAAATCCCCATGACAGTAAGCTAATCAGGACAATACCGACTCCTGACCAGATAGCATAAGCAATCCCTGTAGGAATATAAGCCAGCGTCTGAGCTAATAACCAGAATGATGCACAATAACAAATAATTGTACCAACAGATGGCCATAACCGTGTAAAACCTTCTGAAAACTTCATTAAGGTTGTACCAATGACCTCTGCAAGTATTGCACCACCAAGATAAATATAAGGGTTCATAGCATATTCTTTCCTGTTCAAACTGGAGAGAATTGTACTACAGTTTGAAATCAACTCACCTGTTTCATCATTGTGTACCCATTGATGTTCTTTTATATACCCTCAATACGCGTTTCATCGCGGCACTCTGGCGACACTCCTT